>NZ_JBFAXI010000156.1:0-11661 GCF_040680735.1 Streptomyces sp. NPDC051987
GCTGGTCCCGGTGCTCAGCTCGGGCACGGCGGCTCCCCTCCTGGTCCCGTAGAGCACCTGTTCCATGGCGGACACCAGGCGACGTACGTCCACTTCGGGGCGCACCACGAGACGCAGGAAGCGGCTGGAAGAACCGATCTTGTTGCCGCACTCGCGGACCAGGATCCGGTGCTCGGAGAGCAGCCGGTCCCGCACCACGGTGCCCTCGGCGCCGACGGGAAGGCGCACGAAGAGGAAGTTGCCCTGCGAGGGGTAGACCGTCAGGCCCGGCAGGGTGGAGAGCTGGCTGGCCATCTCCAGGCGGTCCTTGCGGACCTGGAGCAGGCTCTGCGCGTACTCGGCGCCGTGCTCCTTGAGCATGAAGACGACGTACTCGGCGAGCGCGTTGAGGTTCCACTTCGGGAGCATCGAGCGGACCTTGCCGGCCAGCGCGGGGTTGGCCACCATGTAGCCGAACCGGATGCCGTGCAGGCCGAAGTTCTTGCCCAGGCTGCGCAGCACGATGACGTTCGGCCGCAGCATCGCCTCCTGGACGACGCTGGGCTCGGCCTCGGCGTCGGCGAACTCCAGGAACGACTCGTCGACGACGATCAGGTCCAGGTCGGCCATGGCGTCCATGAACTGCACCAGTGCCTGCTTGTGGATGAAGCCGCCGTCGGGGTTGTTGGGGTTGCAGACGACGGCGACCCTGGTGCCCCGCTTGCGGATGAACTCGGCGTACTGCGCGAGGTCCAGCGCGAAGCCGTTGGACTCCTGGAGCGGGAACATGTCGACGCGCTTGCCGGTCTCCATCGGCTGGTCGGTCCAGCGGCCGAAGGTGGGGACGGGGACGGCGAGGGACTCACGGACCAGCAGGTGGTCGATCCAGGTGATCAGCTCCGTGGACCCGTTGCCCATGGCCACGGCCTGCGGGGGGAGCTGAAGGAGCTGGCACAGCTCGGCGGTGATGGTGTCGGCGCTGCTCGGGTAGAAGGTGATGATGTCCTTCAGCCGGGCGGCCATCGTCTCCACCATGGCCGGGGTGGGGAAGTAGGGGTTGCAGGGTACGCAGAAGTCGACAGGGCCGGTTCCGTCGCCCCCCTCGCGGGTCAGCGCCGCCATCGACGGGCTGTGAGCACCGCTGCGGAACAACGAGGTGACGCTGCCGGCCATGGAACCTCCGTATGAGGCGGGCCCGATGGGGACGTCCGGGCCCGTCGTCTTGGGCGGCCCGCGCGGGGGAGCACGGGCCGCCCTTGAGTACGGATGCGCCTGCGGCGTTGTTCAACCGTTGTGAAAGAAGTGTGTTTTCACGTTTCTTCCCCGGCGTGGGCGCGGCCGGCCCCTTACCAGCCGCGCCCACGCGCCTCACGCGTCGAACGAATGGACCGTCCGCGTCCGGTAGACCTGTCCCGGACGGAGCACCGTCGACGGGAAGTTGGCGTGGTTCGGCGAGTCCGGGAAGTGCTGGGTCTCCAGGCAGAGCGCGTCACCCTGCCGGTAGGTCCTCCCGCCGGTCCCGGTCAGTGTCCCGTCGAGGAAGTTCCCGGAGTAGAACTGCAGCCCCGGCTGGTCGGTGGCGATCTTCAGGGTGCGGCCGGAGCGCGGGTCGCGCAGCGTGGCCACGTGTTCGGGCCTGGCGGTGATGCCCTTGTCCAGGACCCAGTTGTGGTCGAAACCCTTGGCCTGCACCTGCTGCACGTGCCCGGCCCGGATGTCCCGGCCGATCGTCTTCGTCTCGCGGAAGTCGAACGGGGTGCCGCGCACGGTGGCCAGCTCGCCGGTGGGGATCAGGCCCGAGTCGGTCGGTGTGTACCGGCTCGCCGCGATGGTCAGTTCGTGGTCCTCGACGGTCCCGCTGCCCTCGCCGGCGAGGTTCCAGTACACGTGGCTGGTGAGGTTGACGACGGTGGCCTTGTCGGTGGTGGCCTCGTAGTCGATGATCCACTGGCCGCGCCGGGTGAGCGTGTACGTCACCTTCGCCTTGAGCGTGCCCGGGTAGCCCATCTCGCCGTCGACGCTGGTGTAGTGCAGGACGAGGCCGACGTCGGAGCCCTTCACGAACGGCTCGACGTCCCAGACGTGCTTGTCGAAGCCCTGGCTGCCGCCGTGCAGGCTGTTCACGCCGTCGTTGACGGAGAGCTGGTAGGACTTGCCGTCCAGGGTGAACCGGCCCTTGGCGATGCGGTTGCCGTAGCGGCCGATGAGGGCGCCGAAGTAGGGGGACTTCGCGACGTAGTCGTCGATGTTGTCGAAGCCGTTGACCACGTTGGCGTAGTGGCCCCGGCGGTCCGGCAGCTCCAGGGTCTGGACGACACCGCCCCAGTTGAGGACCTTCAGCCGGGTCCCGCCGTTCTCCAGCGACCAGCGGTAGATCTTCGTGCCGTCGGCGAGCTTCCCGAAGGACTCCTTCACCGGCTTCCTGCCTCCCGAGGCGGCCTCGGCACTCCCCGTGCCCAGGGTGGTGGCGGCGATGCCCGCGGCCGCGGCACCCGCGATGACTGTGCGTCTGTTCAGTTCCATGTGCGGCTCCTGCATATAGGAGGGGCCCCGCCTTCCGGCGGGGCCCTGACTGACTACGAACCGGACTTGCGCTTGTTCCACACGTCGAAGCCGACCGCCGCGAGGAGGGCGAGGCCCTTGATGACCTGCTGCCAGTCGGTGCCGACGCTGAGGAGGTTCATGCCGTTGTTCAGCACGCCGAGGACGAGACCGCCGATGATGGCACCGAGGATGGTGCCGACACCGCCGCTCATGGAGGCGCCGCCGATGAACGAGGAGGCGATCGCCTCCAGTTCGAAGCCGTCGCCCGCCTTCGGCGAGGCCGCGTTCAGCCGGGCCGCTACCACCAGGCCGGCCAGGGCCGCGAGCACGCCCATGTTCAGGAAGACGTAGAAGGAGACCTTCTTGTCCTTGACGCCGGACAGCTTCGCCGCCGGCAGGTTGCCGCCGATCGCGTAGATGTGCCGGCCGAAGACCGCGTTGCGCATCACGTAGCCGTAGCCGACGACCAGCGCGCCCAGGACGATCAGGATGATCGGGGCGCCCTTGTAGCTGGCGAGCAGCATGGTCATGACCAGGATGGCGGCGACCAGCGCGGTCAGCTTGAGCAGGAACAGCCGGGTGGGCGGCACGTCCAGCGCGAACTCCTGCTGGCGGCGCCGGTCCCGGAACTCCTGCCAGACCACGGCGGCGATCAGCACGATGCCCAGCAACAGCGTGATGTTGTGGTAGTTGGTGTTCGGACCCACCTCGGGCAGGAAGCCGTTGCCCAGGTTCTGCAGGCCGTTCGGGAACGGGCCGATGGTCTGCCCCTGGAGCAGGATCTCGGTGAGACCGCGGAAGAGCAGCATCCCGGCGAGGGTGACGATGAACGACGGTATGCCGAAGTAGGCGATCAACACGCCCTGTGCGGCGCCCGCGACGGCGCCCATCAGCAGACACAGCACCAGCGCGATCGGCCAGGCCACCCCGTGGTTGACCGTCAGTACGGCCGCGAAGGCGCCCACGAACGCCGTCAGCGAGCCGACCGACAGGTCGATGTGCCCGGCGATGATCACCATCATCATGCCGATGGCCAGGATCAGGATGTAGCTGTTCTGCAGCACCAGGTTGGAGACGTTGCGCGGCAGCAGCAGGTCGCCGTTGGTCCACACCGCGAACAGGGCGACGATCAGACCGAGCGCGATCAGCATGCCGTACTGGCGCATGTTGCGGCGCAGTCCGCCGAGGACCAGCTGGAGCAGGTTCCCGTCGGCGGCCGATCCGCTCTTGCCCGGCGGCGCGGGCGCCGGGCTCTTGGCGGTGACATCCGTGCTCATCGCGTTACCTCTTTGTCCTTCGTCATATGGCGCATCAGCACTTCCTGCGTGGCCTCGGCCCTGGGCACCTCACCGGTCAGGCGGCCCGCGGCCATGGTGTAGATGCGGTCGCACATGCCGAGCAGTTCGGGCAGCTCGGAGGAGATGAAGACGACCGCCTTGCCCTGGGCGGCGAGCTGGTCGATGACCGTGTAGATCTCGTACTTGGCGCCCACGTCGATGCCGCGGGTCGGCTCGTCCAGGATCAGCACGTCGGGACCGGCGAAGATCCACTTGCTGAGGACGACCTTCTGCTGGTTGCCGCCCGACAGCTTGCCCACCGGCTCGAAGACCGTCGGCGCCTTGATGTTCATGGACTTGCGGTAGCCCTCGGAGACCTGCCGCTCCTCGTGCTCGTCCACGATCCCGCGCCTGGCGACCTTGTTCAGCGCGGTCAGCGAGATGTTCCGGTTGATGGTGTCGATGAGGTTGAGGCCGTAGTGCTTGCGGTCCTCGGTGACGTACGCGATGCCGTGCCGGACCGCCTCGGCGACCGACTTGGTACGGATCTCCGTGCCGTCCTTGAGGACCGTGCCGCCGTCGTAGCGGCCGTAGGTCCGCCCGAAGACGTTCATCGCGAGTTCGGTGCGGCCGGCGCCCATCAGGCCCGCGATGCCGACGATCTCCCCGCGCCGGACGTGGATCGACACGTCGTCGACGACCTTGCGCTCGTGGTCGATCGGGTGCCGCACGGTCCAGTTGCGGATCTCCAGGGCCGGCGCCGCGTCCTCCTCGCCCTCGTACGCGGTGCGCTCGGGGAAGCGGTGGTCCAGGTCGCGGCCCACCATGCCGGAGATGATCCGCTCCTCCGTCGTCTCCTTCGACTTCACGTCGAGGGTCTCGATGGAGTGGCCGTCCCGGATGATCGTCACCGAGTCGGCGACCCGGCGGATCTCGTTGAGCTTGTGCGAGATGATGATCGAGGTGATGCCCTGGTTCTTCAGTTCCAGGATCAGGTCGAGGAGTTTGCCGCTGTCCTCGTCGTTCAGCGCCGCGGTCGGCTCGTCGAGGATGAGCAGCTTCACCTTCTTCGACAGCGCCTTCGCGATCTCCACCAGCTGCTGCTTGCCCACGCCGATGTCGGCGACGCGGGTCTCCGGGTGGTCGTCCAGACCCACCCGGCGCAGCAGTTCGGTGGCGTGCCGCAGGGTCTCCCGCCAGTCGATGAACCCGCCCTTGGCGTGTTCGTTGCCGAGGAAGATGTTCTCCGCCAGCGAGAGGTACGGCGACAGCGCCAGTTCCTGGTGGATGATGACGATGCCGCGCTGCTCGCTCGCCCGGATGTCCCCGAACGCGCAGAGCTCCCCCTCGAAGAGGATGTCTCCCTCGTAGCTGCCGTGCGGGTGGACGCCGGAGAGGACCTTCATGAGGGTCGACTTGCCGGCGCCGTTCTCCCCGCAGATGGCGTGGACCTCGCCCTGACGGACGGTCAGCGTGACGTCCGACAGCGCCTTGACGCCGGGAAAGGTCTTGACGATCGAGCGCATTTCCAGGACGGGTCCCGCCATGGTCTGCCTTCCAATCAGTGCTTGTCGATCAGGGCTCGGCGGGCTTACTTGAGCTGGGCGTCGGTGTAGTAGCCGCCCTTGACCAGGACGTCCTCGTAGTTGGACTTGTCGACGCTCACCGGCTGCAGCAGGTAGGCGGGCACGACCTTGGTGCCGTTGTTGTACGTCTTGGTGTCGTTGACCTGCGGGGTCTTCTTGTTCAGCACGTCGTCGACCATGGTCGCGGCGACCTTGGCGAGCTGCCGGGTGTCCTTGTAGACGGTCTGCGTCTGCTCACCGGCGATGATCGACTTCACCGAGGCCAGCTCGGCGTCCTGCCCGGTGATGACGGGCAGCGGCTGGCTGCTGGAGCCGTAGCCGTCCGACTTCAGCGCGGCGATGATGCCGATCGAGATGCCGTCGTACGGCGAGAGCACCGCGTCGACCTTGGCGGACTTGTAGGAGGAGGTGAGGATGTCCTCCATGCGGGACTGCGCGGTCGCGCCGTCCCAGCGGAGCGTGGTGACCTTGTTGAGCGCGGTCTGGCCGGACCTGACCACCAGCTGCTTCTTGTCGATGTACGGCTGGAGCACGCTCATCGCGCCGTTGAAGAAGTACTTGGTGTTGTTGTCGTCGTTCGAGCCGGCGAACAGCTCGATGTTGAACGGGCCCTTCTTGCCGCTGTCCAGGCCCAGCTTGTGCACGATGTACGTGCCCTGCTCGACACCGACCTTCTCGTTGTCGAAGGACGCGTAGTAGTCGACGTTCTTGGTGCCGAGGATCAGCCGGTCGTAGGCGATGACCGGGATGTGGGCGTCCGCGGCCTCCTGGAGCACGTTGTTCAGGGACTTGTTGTCGATGGCCGCGATGATCAGGCCCTTGACGCCCTGCGTGATCAGGTTCTCGATCTGCGAGACCTGGGTGTCCGGGTCGTCCTCGCCGTAGACCAGCTTGGTCTTGTAGCCCTTGGACTTCAGATCCTTGACGACGTTGTTGCCGTCGTTGATCCAGCGCTCGGAGGACTTGGTCGGCATCGCGATGCCGATCGTGCCCCCCTTGGCGCTGCCGCTCTCCTCCTTGCTGCCGCCCTCACTGCTCTGCCCGCACGCGGTCAGGGTGAGAGCGAGCGAGGCGGCCCCGGCTATGAGGGTGAGGGCGCTTCTGCGAGTACGCATGGTGATCGGTCCCTGTTCTTCTCGTCGTTGAGATGTTTCAAGCAAGGTCGGTTTGCAACGCCCTGAGGGGCAGCGCCCCAATGGGGCGCGGGGAACTGCGCGGCCAGCCACCGACGGCCCGCAGCCCCCGACGCACATCAAGCGGAACCCTCGACGGGGAACCGGCGCAGAACCCCCGGCAGCCGCGACCCCAGCGGCGCCATCTCCCCGTCCGCCCCGTGCCGCGCGAGCAGGTCCAGCGCGAGACGCCCCCGCCGCACCCGCTCCTTCGCGGTGCTGAGGGTCACGTCCCGCAGGTGGTTGCCCCACGGGTAGATGCCGGGGGCCTTGGACAGGCCGAACTTCAGGTACACCGGCGCCCCACGCCGGATCAGCTCGGCGACCTCGTACATCCGGACGTAGCCGCCGAGGTCGTCCGGGGCCTCGATGTACATGTCCATGGGGGCGCCGGACACCCGCCGGATCTCGGTGAGGTGATCGAGCGTCAGGTCGCTCGGCACGTTGATGGAGTCGGCGCCCAGGTGCTCGAAGACGGCGTACGACGCCGGGTTGACGGGACCGACCAGCGCCGAGACCTTCAGGGTCGTGTCGGCCGGGATGATCCCCGCCTGCCGGGCCCGGTGCAGCGTCCACAGCACACCCTCGTCGGCGACGAGCAGGCACTTGACGCCCAGCTCGGTCGCCCGGACGGCGTCCTCCACGCACCCCGCGACGGCGTCGTGGCCGCGGGCGCGCAGCCCGGCCCCGCGCGAGTCGGAGCGCACCGAGCCGCCGATGTCCCAGGTGCCGCGCGGACCGGTGAACAGGCAGAGCTCGATGTCCCGTTCGTTCGTCGCCTCGACCATCTCGGTGATCTCGGCGTCGGTGAGCATCCACACGCCGCTGCCCTGGCTGATCCGGTGGATCGGTACGTCGAGCCGCGAGGACTCCTTGAGGACGACGGCCAGCGCCTCGGGACCCTCGCAGGAGGGGATCTCGGTGCGCCACTTGCCGCCGCCCGGGAAGCCGTGGGCGGAGGCGTCGGCGGGGTCGAGGGCGGGCGCGCCCAGGCCGAGGGCGGCGAGCGCCTGCTCACCGGGTCGGCGGGCCGCCGTAGCGGAAGCGTCGGTCGTCACAAGCTGTCCTTCGTGTTCGGTATTTCGGACAAGGTTCGCGGCTCGGGGCAGAGAAAAAGCTTGGTGGCACGCCGGCCACGGCGAGGTCAGGGCACGCCGCGGCCGGCGTGCGACTACGGGCGGAGCAGCACCTTGCCCACCTTCGGATCGCCGGCCCCCACCAGCTCGATGGCCTGCGGGAACTCGGTCAGCGGCAGCTCGTGCGTGATCAGCGGCAGCGGGTCGAGGAGGCCGGCCCCGAAGACGCGGACCGTGTGCGACCAGGCGTCCGGCGGTGCCCCGAAGACGGTGTGCACCTCCAGTTGCCGTACGACGAGGTCGGTCGGGTCGAGACCGTCGGCACCCGCGGCCGGGATGCCGGTCAGGACCAGGCGTCCGCCGCGCCTGAGCAGGGAGGCGGCGGTACGCGCGGCGGACGCGGACCCGGCGGTCTCGATGACCACGTCGAAGTCCTCGGGCAGCTCCTGGTCCTTGGTGCGGAAGTCGGTGGCCCCGAACTGCCGGGAGAGCGCCTCCCGGTCGTTGCGGGTCCCGACCACCAGCAGCTCGCCCGGCGAGATCGCGTGCAGGAACTGCACGGCGAACATGCCCAGCGTCCCGGTGCCGACCACCGCGACCCGCTCGCCCGGCTGGGCGTTGCCCTTCAGGGCGGCGGCCGCGATGCAGGCGGCGGGTTCGAGGAGCGCCGCGGCCGTGAGGTCGGCGTCGTCCGGGAGGGCGTGCAGCAGGCGGGCCGGGAGGGTGAGGGTGGCGGCCATGGCGCCCGGCTGGGTGAAGCCGGTCTCCTCGTAGCCGTCGGTGCACAGGGTGGTCTCGCCGGCGTGACAGCGGTCGCACACCTGGCAGTTCCGGAACCCCTCGCCGACCACCTTGCGGCCGACGAGCGACGCGGGCACCCCGGAGCCCACCGCCGACACGGTCCCCGACCACTCGTGGCCCGGCGTCAACGGGTAGCGCACATACCCCTCGGGCCGGTTCCCCTGGTACACCTCACGGTCGCTTCCGCAAATCCCGACCGCGTGCACGGCGACCAGCGCCTCGCCGGGACCCGGCTCGCGGGGGGTGTGCTCCTCGACCCGGTGGGCGCCCGGCGCCTCGACGACGACCTGGGAACCCAGGACGGCGGCGGGGCTCACTTCGTGCCCTTCGGCCGGCGCTGTTCCCAGCCCTCGGCCCACAGGTCGAACCGGGCCTGCTGCTGCGGGAACTCGGCGGCCGCGTCGGCGTCGAACTCGACCCCCAGCCCCGGCTTGTCGGAGAGGTGGAAGTAGCCGTCCACGACCTCCGGCGCGCCCTTGACCACCTTCTTGATCTCGGCGTCGGCGAAGTCGTTGAAGTGCTCCAGGATCTTGAAGTTCGGGGAGGTGAACCCGACCTGGAGGGAGGCGGCGGTGAGCACGGAGCCGCCGACGTTGTGCGGGGCGACCAGCACGTAGTGCGTCTCGGCGGTGGCGGCGAGCTTCCGGGTCTCCCAGATGCCACCGATGTGGCCGACGTCCGGCTGGATGATGTCCACGGCCTGGCTCTCGAAGAGCTCGCGGAACTCGATCCGGTCGTGGATGCGCTCACCGGTGGCGACCGGGATGTCCACCTTGGCGGCGACCTTCTCCAGCGCCTTGAGGTTCTCCGGCGGCACCGGCTCCTCCAGCCAGGCCGGCTTGAAGGGCGCCAGCTCGCGCACGAGCCGTACCGCGGTCGAGGGCGAGAACCGGCCGTGCATCTCCAGCATCAGCTCGGCGTCCGGCCCGATGGCGTCCCGCACGGCCTCGATGAGGGACACGGCGTACAGGGTCTGCTCGTGGTCCAGCTCGTAGTGCCCGGTGCCGAACGGGTCTATCTTCAGCGCCCGGTACCCGCGCTCCATGACTCCCTGGGCGGCCTTGTGATAGGCCTCCGGGGTCCGCTCCGTGGTGTACCAGCCATTGGCGTAGGCCTTGACCTTGTCGGTCACCTTGCCGCCGAGCAGCTGCCACACGGGGACGCCCAGCGCCTTGCCCTTGATGTCCCAGCAGGCCATCTCGACGACGGCGATCCCGGACATGACGATCTCACCCGCGCGGCCGTAGTCGCCGTACTTCATCCGGCGTACGAGGTCTTCCACCGCGAACGGGTCCGAGCCGAGAATGTGGTTGGCCTCGGCCTCCCGCAGGTAGCCGATCAGCGCGTCGGTGTGACCGAGCATCCGGGTCTCGCCGACTCCCGTGATCCCTTCGTCGGTGTGCACCTGGACGTACGTCAGGTTGCGCCACGGCGTCCCGACCACGTGTGTGCTGATTCCGGTGATGCGCACGGCAGTAGCCCCTCAGCTGTTCGAGATTTCGTCACACGTTCGAAATGCTGGCGTGACAGTAAGGACGGTGCGGCGGGGGTGTCAATGGGGCGAACAGGTAACGGTTTCGACAAGGCTTTCGACAGTTTTTCGGTCCCCCACGAAACCTTCACAGAGGTGCCTGGTGATGTGACCCGCGGGGAACTTAGTCTTCCCGCGTCATGGACTACTGCCACCCGTGCCGACGGCACCTCAACGGCGCCCTCGCCTGCCCGGGGTGCGGCACCGCCGCCGAAACGCTCCGCGCGCCGGAGCACGAGGCGGTCGCCTCCGGACCGGCCGTGCCGGAGGGAACGTCCTACGGGGAGCCGGAGTCTGCCGCCGACGGGTACGGCCCCTTCCCGGACGACGGCGAGGGTGACGGGGCGGCCGGGGACGGCGCGGACGGCGGGGATGCCGGGAACGGCGAACCGGCGGCGGGCGGCCGGGCCGGACGGCGCCGGGCGGCCCGCGGACGTGGCGGCCGAGGCCGCGGGCAGGCCGCCGGGACCACCGCCGAGGATCCCGAGGAGCCGTCCTCCGGCCCCGACGGAAGCCGTCGCGACCGCAAGGCCGCGGCCCATCGCCGGCGGCGCCGCAGGGTCCTGCTGGTGGCAGTGGCGTGCGTCCTGGCGGCGGGCGGCCTGAGCCTCGCCGAACTCGGCACGGACGCCATGCCGTTCACGGCCCCCGACACGGCCTCGGGCGGCAACACGACCGACGGCGGGACGTCGACGTCGTCCCCGGGCCCGACGGCCGAGCCCCTGGGCGACACCTCCGGCGCGACGGGCGCGAAGGGCTCCGCCTCGGCCGACCCCTCCGCGTCCCCCTCGCCGTCCGCCTCGAAGGACCGGCCGTCGGACTCCCCGTCCGCGTCCGGGAAGGGCGCGGACCCGCAGTCGGCGACGACGGGTTCCGGCCCGGTGACGGCCCCGACGGCTGCCCCGGCCACCACGACCGCCTCGACGCCGACGGCGGACCCGACGACGTCGCGCCCGACCCCGGCCCCGTCCCCGAGCCGGACGTGCAACCGGTTCCTGTGGTGGTGCACCTGACGGGAGCGTCCGCCGGGCGCGCCCCTTCGGCGGTGTGCGACAGAGTCCGCCAAAGCAAATCCAGCAAACCTGTCACATTCGGCGAACCTGCTCCGTCGTAGGGGTGTAACCCACTGGGCCACACCACAGGGAGCACTCATGGAAGCCCGCCTGAACCTCTTCGCCAGCCCCGCCGGCAACAAGCTGATCAAGGCCTTCAACGGCGCGGGCAGGGCCGCCGAGGGGACGTCGATCCCCGCCGCCACGCTGGAACTGGTCAAGATCCGCGCCAGTCAGATCAACGGCTGCGGCTTCTGCCTCGACATGCACACCAAGGACGCGGCCGAGGCCGGTGAGACCCAGCAGCGCCTCCACATGGTCGGCGCCTGGCGCGAGGCGACCGTCTACACCGAGGCGGAGCGCGCCGCCCTGGAACTGGCCGAGCAGGGCACCCGGATCGCCGACGCGGCGGGCGGTGTCCCGGACGCGGTGTGGGAGAACGCGGCCAAGCACTACACCGAGGAAGAACTCGTCGCGCTGGTGGCGACGATCGCCCTGATCAACGCCTACAACCGGCTGAACGTCATCTTCCAGCAGCCGGCCGGCGACTACCGCCCCGGCCAGTTCGCCTGACCCACCCCACCACGGGCCGACACCCCCGGGCCCCGGCCCGTGGTGGGGCGACCGCCAGGTGCAGGGCGTG
>NZ_JBFAXI010000157.1:0-11454 GCF_040680735.1 Streptomyces sp. NPDC051987
ATCGCCGTGCGCACGCGCCCCTGCTTGGCCGTGCCGTACGACTGCTGCGCGGCTGCCGTCACAGCGGGTCGGGGCCGACCGCCACCGGACGGGACGGGTCGGCGGACCACTCCGACCACGAACCGACGTACAGGGCCGCCTCGATGCCCGCGACGGCCAGCGCCAGCACCTCGTGGGCCCCGGAGACACCCGAGCCGCAGTACACGCCCACCTCGGCCCCCTCGGCGGCGCCCAGGCCCTTGAAGCGGTCGCGGAGTTCGGCGGCGGACAGGAAGCGGCCGTCCGCGCCGACGTTCTCGGCGGTCGGCGCCGACACCGCGCCGGGGATGTGACCGCCGACCCGGTCGATCGGCTCCACGTCCCCCCGGTAGCGCTCCCCCGCGCGGGCGTCGAGCAGCACACCCGAGCGAGCCAGCGCCGCCGCCCCGTCCGCGTCGAGCAACCGCGCCGCACCCGGGACCGGTTCGAAGTCGCCCTCGGCCGGCTCGGTCACGTCAGTCGAAAGAGCGCCCCTCCAGGACGGCAACCCGCCGTCGAGGACCCGCACGTCCGGGTGACCCGTCCAGCGCAGCAGCCACCAGGCGCGCGCCGCCGCCCAGCCCTGTCCGCCGTCGTAGACCACGACCGGCCGGCCCGCCGACACCCCCGCGCGGCGCATCGCCGCGCCGAAGACGGCCAGGTCGGGCAGCGGATGCCGGCCCTTCTCGCCCGGCGGCGAGGCGAGTTCGCCGTCCAGGTGCACATAGACGGCACCCGGCAGATGCCCGGCCGCGTAGGCCGCCCGGCCGTCGAAGGGCGGGGTGCCGGGCGCGGTCAGCTGCCAGCGGACGTCCAGCAGCACGGGCGGGGTCGGCCCGGTCAGGGCGTCGGCGAGTTCGGTTGCGGTGATGATGGCTTCCATGGCCCCATCCTTACGCCAGGGGTGGCCGCATCGTCCAGGTACGACTACTCTGCTCGGCCGGACAGGCTCGATCACCCGGCGTACGGGATCGGGCACGTGCTGTACAGCTGATGGACACCCGACGGCAATCGGCCGGAAAAGGGCGAGAAGCGGCAGATCAGGCATCCTCGCGGCGACGCCGTGCCACGGACGTCTCGCGGCGACGCCGCGGCACAGCCGTGGGCGCAGGGCGCCACGGACGGTGCGAGCAACGGCACGGGGCGTGTCCGCGGCTGCGGCACAGCCGGTCCGGACAGCGGAAGCGACACGGCCACCGCGAGGGGCCGAGGAGAGAGTGACGATGACCGAGGTACGGGGATCGGCGGGCGCGAACGGCGGCACGCACGCTCGGCGCGCGCCCGGCACCCCCTGCTGGGTGAGTCTGATGGTGCACGGCTTGACCACGACCGAAGAGTTCTACGGAGCCCTGTTCGGCTGGGAGTTCGAGCCCGGACCCCAGCAGCTCGGCCCCTACGTGCGGGCCCTGCTCGACGGCCGGGAGGTCGCGGGCATCGGGCAGCTGCCGCCGGACCTGCGGCTGCCGATCGCCTGGACCCCGTACTTCGCCTCGGACGACGTGGACCTTACGGCGGAGACGGCCCGGCTGTGCGGGGGCACGGTGGGTGTCGGCCCGCTCGACGCGGCGGAGGCCGGGCGGATGGCCATCGCCTGCGACCCCTCGGGGGCGGTGTTCGGCATCTGGCAGGCCTCGGCCCACCTGGTCACCTCCCTGACCGGCGTCCCGGGCACGCCCGTCTGGGACGAACTGCTCACCTTCGAGACGTCGAACGTCGCCAAGTTCTACGGGTCGGTGTTCGGTTACGAGGAGGAGCCGGTGGTCTCCGCCGGCTTCGACTACGTGACCCTGCACGTCGAGGGCCGCCCGGTGGCCGGCGTCCACGGCGTCGGCCTCTCGCTGCCCCGGGAGCGGGGGCCGCACTGGCTGACGTACTTCGAGGTCGCCGACGCGGACGCGAGCCTGCGTGAGGTCGCCGAGCTGGGCGGGCAGGTGCTGAAGCCGGCCCGGGACAGCGCGCACGGGCGGGTCGCGACGGTGGCCGACCCGGAGGGCGCGGTCTTCTCGGTGATCGAGAGCCCGCGCTGACCCGGCGCCGGCGCGGACCCGCACTACGGGACCGCCGTCCTACCGGACCGCCGCCCTACAGGACCGGCAGTACGTCCGGGGAGAGGGCCGCCGCGCGGGCCGTGGCGCTGGTCATGCGCCTGCGGTGGTGGCGGCGGCACAGGACCTCGTAACCGGCCTTGCCGGCCGACTCGTCGACGTCCCCCACGACCACCTGGGCGCCCTCGACGACCATCTCGCCGTCGATCGTGCGGGCGTTGTGGGTGGCGCGGGCGCCGCACCAGCACGGGGCCTCCACCTGGAGCACCTCGACCCGGTCGGCCAGTTCCACCAGCCGCTGGGAGCCGGGGAAGAGTCTGGAGCGGAAGTCGGTGGTGATGCCGAACGCGTAGACCCGAGGACGCGCAGGACGTGACGAGGCGGCCCGGGCACGTCGTCCGTGCGGGCCGGAGGGCCGACTGCCGTGATGAAGGGCGTGGTGTGGTCTACGAGCGGACGGTCCGGCCCCGGCACAGCGGGCCCGAGACCCCCTCGAACTCCAGGTCGAGGCCGACGCCGTCGCGTTCGGCGTGGATGTGCAGGTGCGGCTCGGTGCTGTTGCCCGAGTTGCCGACCTCGCCGAGCACCTGCCCGGCGCGCACGGTGTCGCCCTTGGCCACGGTCACGGTGCCGGGGCGCAGATGGGCGAGCTTGACGATCTCGGCGCCCGTGTCGATCCACACGTGGTTGCCGTAACGGGGCTGGTAGCGGATGAGGCCGGGTTCCTGGTCGTCGATGTGGTCGGCGGCGGAGACGACCGTCCCGTCGCAGGGGGCGTGCACGGGCTGCCCGTACACGAGATAGCTCATGTTCCTGCCGCCCGCGCGGTCGCCTCGGGCGCGGTGGCGCGCCCGTGCACCGCCGGGGCCGACCTGGAGTATGTCCAGGGCACCCCGCTGTTCGGGGAAGGCGAAATGATGGTTGAGGCCGCGCCCTCCGCCCTGCGCGATGTACCAACTGCCGCCCCGTAGGGGGAACACGAGGGGGCGGGAGACGGCCGTTCCCCAGCGGTGGCGTCGTGCCCGGACGAGCAACGCGCCGAAGACGCCGACCAGGACGAGGCCCACGACGGGCTCGGCGGCATTGCCACCGGAGACGGGCAGCCCGGGCAGGCACCACGCGGAGGCAAGAGCGACGAGCGCCCCGGCCTCCACGGGCCGGCGGATCCACCACGGGAACCGAGCGGGGGTGAACCGGCCTTCCAGGGCCACGTAGCCGGCCACGACGATGAGCACCCTTCCGCACCAGACGATGCGGGAAGGCGCCTCCCAGCACGCTTCGATGCGCAGGACGAGCAACAGTGCCAAGACGATCCACCCGAACGCTCCGCGTACCTGCGGCGGGATGCGCAGGCGCGGTGGCCGGTACGCTCCCGGCTGGATCAGGAGCTCGTCGAGTCGCAGGCCGTCCTGGCTGACGGCGAAGGCGAGGGCTCGGCCGGTGGTGCCCTCGATCACCAGGCCGTCGCGGCTGTCGCGTATGCGGGTGACGTCTCCGATGCGCGCGAGCGTGACGTCCACGATCTCGTCGAGCCGTGCGCGGCCCACGGCGGCGACCACGCGCGGCGCGAGATGCTCCCGGTCGGCGGCCTCGGCGGTGAGGAAGCGGTACAGGGCTTGCGCCGCGGTACCTGCCGACCCGGGGTCCGGCCGCCCCGCCTGGCGGGGCGTCGCTGATTCTCCGGTCGTGTCACGCATCGGGGGTACCGTCCTGTCCGGCCGGCATGGCCACGGGGGTCGTTCCGCCTGCGGGCAGCGGTGCCCGACGACGTTGCGACAGCCAGTCCTTGACGGACCTAAAGCGCCGGGCAAGCGACCGGCAGTCGTCGTCACGCAAGCAGTTCCGCACGGTGACGGGGCTGCGCAAGGCCGGCACTTCCGCCTTTCCCGGCATTTCTCTTGGTCGCCGAACCCGACGTCAGGTCGACGCGACCGGCAGCACATCGGGGGACAGCGCCCCTGCACGAGCCGCGGCACTCGTCATTCTCCTGCGGTGGTGGCGCCGGCACAGCACCTCGTACCCCACGTCCTCCGTCGGCCGGTTCACGTCTCCGACCACGACCTGTTCGCCCTCGACCACCATCTCCCCGCCCACCGTCCGCGCGTTGTGTGTCGCCCGGGCACCGCACCAGCACATCGCCTCGACCTGCAGCGTCTCCAGCCGGTCAGCCAGCTCGATCAACCGCTGGGAGCCGGGGAAGAGCCGGGTACGGAAGTCGGTGGTGATACCGAACGCGAACACGTCCAGATCCAGATCGTCGACGATGCGGGCCAGCTGGTCGATCTGCTCCGGCGCCAGGAACTGCGCCTCGTCCACGATCACATAGTCGACCTTGCCACCCCGCGACAGCTGCTCCACCACATAGCCGTACAGATCCCGGCCCGGACCCGCTTCCACCGCGTCGGTCACCAACCCCAGCCGCGACGACAGCTTCCCCTCACCCGCGCGGTCGTCCCGCGTGAAAATCACACCCTGAAGCCCCCTGGCCGACCGGTTATGGCCGATTTGTAGCGCCAAAGTACTCTTCCCGCAGTCCATCGTTCCCGAGAAAAACACCAATTCGGACATCAGCGGACCGAGGCCTTCCCGGACGGACGAGAACAGACACATCCAGCACCGACCGTGCGGGAACGATGCGGGACGACACCGCCCACGGAACCGCCGACCGACGGCGAACACCCAAGCAGGTCGGTCGACTTCCCGCAGTCCATCGTTCCGGAGAAGAACACCAGCTCGGGCATGGGGAGGTGCGCACCTTTCGGGCGGTGGTGGGGCAGGGCGTCAGGAGCGTACTTCGAGCAGCGGCACGAGCTGCTCCGCGGGGGTCATCGAGCCGTGGTTGCCGACCATCGCCGACTCCTTGGGCTCCCGCTCGGAGGCGATGATCAGGACGTCGTCGTGCGCGGCCGCGAGGACGTCGCCGATCCGGTCGTACACCCGCTCGTCGAACCGGTCCGGCGGGCCGAACCAGCCCGCCGAGATCGCCTCGTCCCGCGAAGCCACCCAGAACTGCTCGCCGAGCACCTCGCGCCAGCAGGTCAGGACGTCGTTCACGGCTCCCGGCACCGCGTAGACGTGCCGGGCCCGTCCCTCGCCGCCGAGCAGGGCGACGCCGGCGCGCAGCTCCCAGTCCTCGTCGAAGTCGATGCGGTGCTGTTCGTCGAACGGGATGTCGACCATGCCGTGGTCGGCGGTGACGTACAGCGCGCTGCGCGCCGGGAGCTGTTCGGCGAGCCGCTGGACGAGCCGGTCGACGTGCATGAGCTGGCCACGCCAGGTGTCGGAGGCGACGCCGTAGCGGTGCCCGGCGCCGTCCAGCTCGGCATAGTACGTGTACACCAGGGAGCGGTCGGCGGCGGCGAGTTGCTCCGCCGCGAGGTCCATGCGCTCCTCTCCGGTCAGCCGCCCGTGAAACGTTCCGCCGCTGAGCGCGACCTTGGTGAGCGGGGTGTGCTCGAAGTGCGGGGAGGAGACCTGGGCCGCGTGCACGCCGGCGTCCTGGGCGAGCTGGAAGACAGTGGGGTACGGCTGCCAGGCGGCCGGGTCGGTCCAGGGCTGCCAGCGCAGCTGGTTCATCAGCTCCTGGGTCTGCGGGTTGCGGACCGTGTAGCCGGGCAGGCCGTGGGCGCCGGGCGGCAGGCCGGTGCCGACGGAGGCCAGGGAGGTCGCGGTGGTCGCCGGGTAGCCGGCGGTGATCGGCCGGCCCGTGCCGCCGCGTGAGCTGCCGAGCAGCGAGGTGAGGAAGGGTGCCTCGTCCGGGTGGGCCTTGATCTGCTCCCAGCCCAGCCCGTCGATCAGGAAGACGCAGTTGCGGTCGGCGGGCGTCAGCTCGGTGATCGACGCGGTCGTGCCAGGTACGGCCATGCCCGCGGCCAGGGTGGGCAGCAGGTCGGCGAGGGAACCGCTGCCGTACTCGGGCAGCGGCGCGGAACCGAGGGCGAGCGGTTCGGGATGGTCCCAGGCGGCGTAGGCCATCAGCGGGTGACGTCCGCGGTCGCCTCGGAGATGGCCTGCGCGAAGGCGAGCGCCTGGCGCACCGTCTCCGGGCCGTCCCCGGCCTCGCTGACCCGCAGGCTGAGGTCGTCCGCCGTGGAGTTGCCGGTGTAGCCGTGGTCGGCCTCGCAGTTGGGGTCGCCGCAGGCGGCGGGCTCCAGGTCGATGCGGGAGACGGCGCCCCAGCCGATGGTCAGCACGATCTCGCGGGGCAGGGTGCCCGGCGTGTACTGCTCCGGGTTGGCCACGACCCGGCTGACCACGACCGACGAGATCCGGCCGAGTTTGACCGACTCGGTGGAGGTGGTCGCGTACGGGGTCGGGGAGGTGCTGTCGGCGGCCTGCTCGTCGGTGTGGCTGACGATGAAGCGGTTGCCGGTGAGCACGAGCACGGTCACGTGCCGCCGCACCTCGTTCTGGTCGAACGTAGTCTCCTGGTGGACCAGGTACGACCGGATCGGCTCGCCGCCCACGGCGGCCTCCACCGCCTCGGCCACGAGGGCCGGGTAGTAGCCGCTGCGCTCGATCGCGACGCGCAGCCCCTGGGTCGTCGTACTGGTCTTGGCCATGGCGTCCATCCTAATCCGTGGTCAAGGGGGCACGGGCCAGTCGCGCAGGGTCGGGCCCGGCGCCGGCGCGGGCGGGTGCGGCCGGGTCGAACGCCGCCGGGGGGTGCGGACGTTCGTTCGCCCCGGTGGCCCGGCGACCGGTGCGCGGTCAATAGGCGGGCAGGGTACGCGGGCCCAGGTCGTCGCGGGCCGGCGGTGGCGCCAGGCGCACGGTGGCGCCCAGGACGCTCACGCCCTGCCGCGCGACCACGACCGGTTCCAGGGTGACCGCGACCACCTCGGGGTGGTCGTCGACCAGCCGGGAGACCCTGAGCAGCAGCTCCTCCAGGGCGGGCGTGTCGACGGGGGCCGAGCCGCGCCAGCCGAACAGCAGCGGCGCGGTCCGGATCGAACGCACCAGCGAGGTCGCGTCCCGGTCGGTGACCGGGACCAGCCGGTGCGCCATGTCCCCGAGCAGCTGGGAGGCGGCTCCGGCGAGGCCGAAGGAGACCACGGCTCCGGCGGCGGGGTCGATCACGGCCCGTACGACGGTGTCCACGCCCCGGGGCGCCATCCGCTGCACCACCGGCCGCAGCTCCTCGGGCGGCCCGAACAGCTCGCACAACTCGTCGTACGCCCGGCGCAGTTGCTCTTCGTCCGCCAGGTCGAGGCGCACTCCGCCGAGGTCGGCGCGGTGCCGCAGGTGCGGTGCGGTGGCCTTGAGGGCGACGGGGAAGCCGAGGGCGCCGGCGGCTTCGACGGCGGCATCGGGGGTGGGGGCGGGCAGGGCGCGGTGCACGCCGATGCCGTACGTGCCGAGGAGCCGGCAGGTCTCCTCGACGCCGAGGGTGAGCCCTTGGCCGCGTTCGAGCAGGGCGCCGATCAGCTCGGCGGCGCCCCTCTCGTCGATGTCGTCGTACTCGGGCACCTTCCCGGGGTCGGCGGCCTCCCGCCGCCACTGCCCGTACTTCACCGCTTCGGCGAGCGCCCGCACGGCCCGCTCGGCCGCGGGGTAGGCGGGGATGAGGCGGGAGTAAGGGTGGGGGGCGGCATCCGGGGACCGCGGCGGCGTGCCGGACGGCGCCTTCGCTCCCGGCGTCACCGCGACGGGCGGGCGCTCCGCAGGGCGACGGGGGTCCCCCCGCTCGAGCGAAGCCGAGAGGGGGGAAGGGCGGGCACCGCCACCGGTGCCGGCTGCCGTCGGATCGGCGTGCGGTGCGGTACGGCCGGCGGCCGAAAGCGCCTCCGCCAGTCCCCCGAGCTCCACGTGCACCACGAGCACCGGCTTCCCCGGAACCTCTTCGGCGGCCGACCGCAGCGCCTCAGCCAGCTCCGCGTCCCCCACCGTCCCCTCCCCGATCGTCGGGATCGCCGTGACGACCACCGCGTCGCACGACTCGTCCGCCAGCGCCCGCGACAGCGCCCGGTGGAAGTCCGCCGCCGTCGCCCCGGTCGTCAGGTCCAGCGGGCGCGCCGGGCGCAGCCCCTCGGCCAGGCACCGGTCGTACGTCAGCAGCCCCAGCGACTCCGAGTTCCCGAGGATCGCCACCCTCGGCCCCTTCGGCAGCGGCTGCCGCGCGAGCAGCAACCCCGCGTCGACCAGCTCGGTGATCGTGTCGACACGGATCACCCCGGCCTGCCTGAGCAGCGCGGACACCGTGGCGTGCGGCAGCCGCGTGGCCTGCACCGCGTGGCCCGGCGGGGCCTGTCCGGCGCCCTGCACCACGACCAGAGGCTTCGCGGCCCCCGTCCGCCGGGCGAGCCGGGTGAACTTGCGCGGGTTGCCGATGGACTCCAGGTACATGAGGACGACGTCGGTCTCGGGGTCGTCGTACCAGTACTGCAGGACGTCGTTGCCGGAGACGTCCGCGCGGTTGCCGGACGACACGAAGGTGGAGACGCCCGTGGTGCCGGTGACCCCGCCGCCGCGCCGGTGCAGCCGGGACAGCAGGGCGATGCCGATGGCGCCGGACTGCGCGAACAGACCGATGCGGCCGGGGCGTGGCATCTCGGGCGCGAGGGAGGCGTTCAGCCGGACGTCGTCCGCGGTGTTGATGATCCCGAAGGCGTTGGGGCCGATGATGCGCATGCCGTACGTGCGCGCCTGCCGGACGAGCGCGCGCTGGCGCTCGCGGCCGTCGGGGCCGCTCTCCGCGTAGCCGGAGGCGAGGACGACGAGTCCCTGGACGCCGTGTGCGCCGCACTCGGCGACGACGTCGGGCACGCGCTCGGCGGGGACGGCTACCACCGCGAGGTCCACGGGGCCGTCGACGTCCCGCACCGAGCGGTGCGCAGGCACTCCGTCGACCTCCTTGACGTCGTCCGGGAAGGCGTGGTTCACGGCGTGCAGACGGCCGGTGTACCCGGCGTCCCGGAGGTTGCCGAGGACGCTGCGGCCGACGCCGCCGGGCGCGCGGCCGACGCCGATCACGGCCACCGAACCGGGGGCCAGCAGCCGCCGTACCGAGCGGGCCTCCGCGCGCTGCTCGCGGGCGCGCTGCACGGCGAGGGAGCGGTCGGTGGGCTCCAGGTCGAACTCCAGGCGGACGACGCCGTCCTCGAAGCTGCGCTTCTGGGTGTAGCCGGCGTCCGTGAACACCTTGATCATCTTGGTGTTCGCGGGCAGCACCTCCGCGGCGAAGCGGCGGATCCCGCGCTCGCGGGCGACGGCCGCGATGTGCTCAAGGAGGGCCGAGGCCACACCCCGCCCCTGGTGGGCGTCCTGGACGAGGAAGGCGACCTCGGCCTCGTCGGCGGGCGCGGAGGCGGGCGTACCGTCGGCGCCAATGCGGTCATAGCGTACGGTTGCGATGAACTCGCCGCCGACGGTGGCCGCGAGTCCCACCCTGTCCACAAAGTCGTGGTGCGTGAAGCGGTGGACGTCCTTGGCGGAGAGCCTGGGGTAGGGCGCGAAGAAGCGGTAGTACTTCGACTCGTCCGAGACCTGCTCGTAGAAGCTGACCAGGCGGTCGGCGTCATCAACGGTGATGGGCCGGATGCGCGCGGTACCGCCGTCGCGCAGCACCACGTCAGCCTCCCAGTGGGACGGGTACTCGTGCCGGTCCTGCGGGTCCGCCGGGGTCTGCATGGGCCCCAGAGTACGGCTCGCGTCCGACAACGGCGCGAGGCAGTCTGTGGAGGACGGAAGCCGGGCCGAGGCCGCGGTCCGGCGACACCGCCGGAGGGACTGGATGTCCGCTCCGGGGATGCTTCACGATATGGAAAACTGGTCTAGACAACCCTGAACACCGAAGGGCAGCATCACATGGCTGAGCGCCGCGTCAACGTCGGCTGGGCCGAGGGCCTCCACGCCCGCCCCGCTTCCATCTTCGTCCGAGCCGCCACGGCCGCAGGCGTCCCGGTCACGATCGCCAAGGCCGGGGGCAACCCCGTCAACGCGGCCTCCATGCTGGCTGTCCTGGGGCTGGGCGCCCAGGGCGGCGAGGAAGTGGTCCTCGCCTCCGAGGCCGAGGGCGCGGACGCCGCCCTCGACCGCCTGGCCAAGCTGGTCGCCGAGGGTCTCGAGGAGCTTCCCGAGACCGTCTGAGCACCCAGCACCGCACGTCCAGGGCCGCGCCGACTCCCACCGGGTCGGCGCGGCCCCGCCGCTTCCGGGCAGAGCCCCGCACGGCTGTACGACAGGGCCGCGCACGGCTTTACGACAGAGCCGCGCACCGCTTTGCGAGGGGCCGGCCCCGAGCTGGTGAAGATTCTGACACCCGGCTTTAACGCGGACACAACGCGGACACACGAAAGAAGTGCGACCGCCAATTCTCGGCGCGCACGAATTGGGGCACGGAAAACAAGCCCCGCCGAATAACACCTCTTTGTATACGGCGCGCGTGTTAATGCCGCAGGCCCGACATGTTTACGGGATGTTGCGAAGTCCTCACACCGTTCGCCCGTTCGGTGGCGCCGGAAAAGCGGAGCCGGTGGGAGACAGTCGAGCGCTCGGTGTGCAGCGCCGTGATCGCGCGGGCCCGCTCGCCGTCACCGCGCGCCACGGCGTCCACGATGGCCCCGTGCTCGGTCCAGGACTCCGCCGGGTTGACGGGCGTCTCCACCGTGTACATCCACGCGATCTTGTGCCGCAGCTGGGTGAGCGTCGAGGTCAGTGCGTGGCTTCCGGAGGCCTGCGCGAGGGTCTCGTGGAACCAGCCGCCGAGGGAGCGCAGGTCCTCGCTGTTGCCCCGCCTGGCCCGCTCCTGGCCCAGCCTGACCAGTCCGCGCAGCACCTTGAGATGGGCCTCGGTGCGGCGCTGCGCGGCCCGCTGGGCACCGAGCGGTTCCAGGAGCATGCGCATCTCCAGCAGGTCGGCGGCCTCCTGTTCGGTCGGTTCGGCGACGCACGCGCCCGCGTGCCGGCGCGTCACCACGAACCCCTCGGCCTCCAGGGTGCGCAGGGCCTCGCGGACCGGCACACGCGAGACCCCGTAGCGGCGGGCCAGCAGTTCCTCGGTGAGCCGGCTGCCGCGCTCGTAGACACCCGCGACGATGTCGTCCCGGATCGCCGTGCATACCGAGTGCGCCGGAATACGCATGACCGACCTCCGCCTTAATCCCCGTGAAACGCCGCCGAGTGGCGCCCGTTCCGTGACTCTATTGCAATGAGCCGGAATTTCCGACGGCGGACCGGAATCCGGGGATATATTTTGGACAGCGGGTGCACGAAAACGGCGAAAGCCCCGGCGCGGGGGCCGGGGCTTCGGAAGCTCTCACGAGTTGTCGCCGGCGACTTGCGGGTGCGGGTGCGTGGGGGTTGCTCGCGCCCCCCCCGGGGGCCGCGGGGCACGGCGCGACCCCCCCCCCCCCACCCCCCCCCCACCCCCCCCCCCCCCACCCCCCCCCCC
>NZ_JBFAXI010000158.1:0-10811 GCF_040680735.1 Streptomyces sp. NPDC051987
CGCCCTCCCGGAGGGGTACGCGGCCTTCGTGCACCCCCGTTCGGGGCTCGCCGCACGATGCGGTGTGGCCCTCGTGAATGCCCCGGGGACGATTGTGTTCCGACCCCGGAAAGCAAAAGGGCTCACCGACTCCGTCGACGGACCTTCGTGCGAGATCAAGGCCGACGCAATGTGCATCTCATTCTGCCTTTTCGAGCAGCACTGAGTCATGGCTGCTCACCTACCATGGGCCGGTTCGCAAATGGGGCGGAAAGGGCTTAGTCATGGTGGTGGAGACCGAGCACGTCGAATGCCTGATGGGGTGGCTCGCGTATGGCAGCCCCGCACGGTCTCTGGTAGGGGCCGAGAGGCTGGTGGAAAAGCTCGCGGTGGTGGTTTTCCAGGGTGACTACGACTGGCCGACGTCCACGAGCCGGGCCGACGACTATCGAGACGCGCTGCGCGAGTGGTTCGCCGACGACGTCCGGGAGTCGGAGTTCGTCGACATGGCCGACCCGGACACGGACCCCGGACTGCTCATCGACTGGTTCCTCCCGGTGGTGCTCGAGTGGGAGGAGCAGGTCGCCCGAGGCCAACGGGAGGACGCGGACGGCGAGGCCCCGCGCGGCTGGCGCAATCCGCGCTTCGACGGCACCCCCGGTACCGAGTACTACCGGATCGATGCGGCCACCGGTGAGTACGTGTACGCCGAGAGGGAGGACGACGAGGACTGGGTGGTCTATGACCGGCGTCGTTACGCCGAGCCGGCCTGGGACGACGCCTACGGCCTCACGTACCGCTACGACCGCAAGGACGGCGTCTACGAGTGGCGCGACGAGCAGACCGCCACGTGGGAGGACCAGGCGTGGGCCGATGCGCACGCGGCCGGTCCCGACGGGAGCGCCGGTACGTCGGAGCGTTCAGAGGTTGCCTGGGACGAGAACCGGAGGATGTTCTACCGGCTCGGGCCGAACGGAATCTACGAGTACGCCGACGCCAGGATCCCCGGCGACGAATCGAGCGGCTGCGGTGAGGTGTGGCTGAGCGACGAGCAGGCTCGCACCCGTGTGATGCCGATCCACCTGATTCCCGGTTGGCAGGACCTTGAGGGCGAACCCTGGGCGGAGGGCTGGTACACCCTGCCGGACGGCTCGGGCGGCTACACGTACCTCCACTCGCCCGACCGGACCCCCGAGGCCGGCGACGACGGCTGGAGCCAGGTCCCCCCGGCGCCTCCTGCGCCGCTGACCGCTGAGCAGGAGGAGGAGTACGCCGCTTTGGGATACACGCTCGACGAGGCCGCCGAGGTGATCGACAACCTCACGGAGGCCCTCAACGGGTTGGCTGCACCCCAGGAATGACCGTGCAGCTGCCGGAGCGCCGGCGGAGCGACCAAGGAAAGGCAGAAGCGAGATGGGCAACAGTCAGTCCCAGAGCATCATCGACAAGGCGACGAAAGCCGCGGCGGACCTCAGGGCCTCCGGCCTGGACGAGCGGGCGATACGTCGTGCGGAAACCCTGCACGGGGAAATGCTGCAGTCGATCAGAGAGGCCGGTTTCAGCGGGGAGAGACTCGCAAAGGTGACCCGAGCGAGCGAGGAGTTCCGGGACGCGATCACGGCGAGCAGACGGCGCGTTGCAGCCCAGCAGGCGAAGCGGAGAGCGGAGGAGGAGGAACGACGCAGGACCGCAGCCCTCGACATGGCCTCCGACGTGCGCAGTCGGCGCGCACATGTCGAGGAGTCCCTGCGCAGGGCGACCGGGGAGAGGCGAAAGCTTGAAGTCGAATGGACGAAATCACTGAAGCCCGACCAGAAGAATCAGCACGACGTTCCTCTCGACTCCGTGTACGAGGAATTCATCGAAAGCGATAAGATGAGGGCCCTCGGTAGGCGAATCGCAGAGCTGGAAAAACTGCTCGCCGCGCTCAGGGCTTCAGAAAGCCGGTCTCAAGAGGACCAGCTGCTTGCGATGGACCCGCCGACTTTTCTGGATGCCCTCGATCGAGCAGAACATGGGCAAGATCCCTTCCCTCTCTCGATTCCCGTCCCGCTGCAGCAGGCGGCAGACCTGCTCAGGTCGAGCCTCTCGGGAGTTCCCGACTCCCCATGGGACAATGCTTTCAGGCAGCTCCTAGACGCCAAACTGCCCGTCAGCGTCATCCTCCGGGCCCCGGTCCCCGATGCCGCTACCCGTAGCGCCAACGAGAATTTCGTGGGCCGCGAGGGCGGCATCTGGACGGAGACCGATGCCCTGGCGGAGGCGAGGAGGGTTTTTTCGGGGGACGCCCTCGAGAACGAGATCAACGCCATGATCAGGGCCATGGACGGAGGTGCCGGGCACGGCGCGCGGCTCCGAAGCAAGGCACCGGACATCGTGCTGGCCGGAAACAGCGCCGGCTTTGATCTGACCCAGCCGGATGCCTTCAGGTTCGTCAACTCCGTGGGGATCGCATGGGTGAGCGCCTTGTCCACATCGGACAGCGGTGGTGCCAACCAGACGAGGATCAGAGGCGAGATCTGACCCCGGCGAACGTGCGGAGTCCCGTGATCGTCTCGCTGGTCACCGGACCTCGGTGCCGCGCGTGGCCGTCGGGCGGCTGAGGGTGCGTCGTGGCTGGTCGCGACCACGCGGCGGAGCCGCACATTTCTTACGGCCCCGCGCCCCGGGGAGGGCGCGGGGCCGCGGGCGGGCGATCTGAGGATCTGATCAGCGCCGCACCGTTGTGAATCCGGGCGGGCTTGGCTCGCGCCGCTCTCCGTTCGCGTGTCGTTCGTCTCTGTGGTATAGCGAAGGCCGCCCCCAAAACCCCAGCTCACGCCCCCCGCAACCGGTCCCCCTTCTCTTGTTTTGACCGGAGTGATTGCGCTGGGTACGCTCAGACCTTGTGCCTGGGGTGTGCCCTGATCCTCGTGCGTGCCTTCACACCGCACCGGAGTGACGAAGCGGCCACCGTGATCCGCGCCCCCTTCTGCCTCGCGGCAGAGGTTCGCCGGATCCGACACACCCGACCGCGTGGGTCGGAGACGTTCCAGGTTAGCTGTACCCATCGGCACACAGAAACCGGAGAAGTAGTGCCTACGATCCAGCAGCTGGTCCGCAAGGGCCGGCAGGACAAGGTCGAGAAGAACAAGACGCCCGCACTCGAGGGTTCCCCTCAGCGTCGAGGCGTCTGCACGCGTGTGTTCACGACCACCCCGAAGAAGCCGAACTCGGCCCTGCGTAAGGTCGCGCGTGTGCGTCTGACCAGCGGGATCGAGGTCACCGCTTACATTCCGGGTGAGGGACACAACCTGCAGGAGCACTCCATCGTGCTCGTGCGCGGCGGCCGTGTGAAGGACCTGCCGGGTGTTCGCTACAAGATCATCCGTGGCTCGCTCGACACCCAGGGTGTCAAGAACCGCAAGCAGGCCCGCAGCCGCTACGGCGCCAAGAAGGAGAAGTAAGAATGCCTCGTAAGGGCCCCGCCCCGAAGCGCCCGGTCATCATCGACCCGGTTTACGGCTCCCCTCTGGTGACCTCCCTGATCAACAAGGTGCTGCTGAACGGCAAGCGCTCCACCGCCGAGCGCATCGTCTACGGCGCCATGGAGGGCCTGCGCGACAAGACCGGCAACGACCCGGTCATCACGCTCAAGCGCGCCCTGGAGAACATCAAGCCGACGCTTGAGGTCAAGTCCCGCCGTGTCGGTGGCGCCACCTACCAGGTCCCGGTCGAGGTCAAGCCCGGCCGTGCCAACACCCTGGCGCTGCGCTGGCTGGTCGGTTACTCCCGCGCCCGTCGCGAGAAGACCATGACCGAGCGTCTGCTCAACGAGCTTCTCGACGCTTCGAACGGCCTCGGTGCGGCCGTCAAGAAGCGCGAGGACACGCACAAGATGGCCGAGTCCAACAAGGCCTTCGCGCACTACCGCTGGTAGTCGCAGTCCACATCGAGACCGAGAGAAGACTGAAGCCTTATGGCTACCACTTCGCTTGACCTGGCCAAGGTCCGCAACATCGGGATCATGGCCCACATCGACGCGGGCAAGACGACCACCACTGAGCGGATCCTGTTCTACACCGGTGTGTCGTACAAGATCGGTGAGGTCCACGACGGTGCTGCCACCATGGACTGGATGGAGCAGGAGCAGGAGCGTGGCATCACGATCACCTCTGCTGCCACCACCTGTCACTGGCCGCTTGAGGACGTCGACCACACCATCAACATCATCGACACCCCGGGTCACGTCGACTTCACCGTCGAGGTGGAGCGCTCCCTGCGCGTCCTCGACGGTGCCGTGACGGTGTTCGACGGCGTCGCCGGTGTCGAGCCCCAGTCCGAGACGGTCTGGCGTCAGGCGGACCGCTACGGCGTGCCGCGCATCTGCTTCGTCAACAAGCTCGACCGGACCGGTGCCGAGTTCCACCGCTGCGTCGACATGATCTCTGACCGCCTGGGCGCTCAGCCGATCGTCATGCAGCTCCCGATCGGTGCCGAGGCCGACTTCCAGGGCGTCGTGGACCTCGTCCGCATGAAGGCGCTCGTCTGGTCCGCCGAGGCCACCAAGGGCGAGATGTACGACGTCGTCGACATCCCGGCCACCCACACCGAGGCTGCCGAGGAGTACCGCGGCAAGCTGCTGGAGGCCGTGGCCGAGAACGACGAAGAGATCATGGAGCTGTACCTGGAGGGCGAGGAGCCCTCCGAGGAGCAGCTGTACGCCGCGATCCGTCGTATCACCATCGCGTCCGGCAAGTCCAAGGACACCACCGTCACCCCGGTGTTCTGCGGTACCGCGTTCAAGAACAAGGGCGTCCAGCCCCTGCTCGACGCGGTCGTGCGCTACCTCCCCTCCCCGCTCGACGTCGAGGCCATCGAGGGCCACGCCGTGAACGACCCGGAGGAGGTCGTCAAGCGCAAGCCGTCCGACGACGAGCCGCTGTCCGCGCTGGCGTTCAAGATCATGAGCGACCCGCACCTCGGCAAGCTCACCTTCGTCCGGGTCTACTCGGGCCGCCTGGAGTCCGGCACGGCCGTGCTGAACTCCGTCAAGGGCAAGAAGGAGCGCATCGGCAAGATCTACCGCATGCACGCGAACAAGCGTGAGGAGATCGACTCGGTGGGCGCCGGCGACATCATCGCCGTCATGGGTCTGAAGCAGACCACGACCGGCGAGACGCTGTGCGACGACAAGGCCCCGGTGATCCTGGAGTCCATGGACTTCCCGGCGCCGGTCATCCAGGTCGCCATCGAGCCCAAGTCGAAGGGCGACCAGGAGAAGCTGGGCGTCGCGATCCAGCGCCTGGCCGAGGAGGACCCGTCCTTCCAGGTCCACTCGGACGAGGAGACCGGCCAGACCATCATCGGCGGTATGGGCGAGCTGCACCTTGAGGTGCTGGTCGACCGTATGCGCCGTGAGTTCAAGGTCGAGGCCAACGTCGGCAAGCCGCAGGTGGCGTACCGCGAGACGATCCGCAAGGCCGTCGAGCGCGTCGACTACACCCACAAGAAGCAGACCGGTGGTACCGGTCAGTTCGCGAAGGTGCAGATCGGCATCGAGCCGCTCGAGGGTGGCGACACCTCGTACGAGTTCGTGAACAAGGTGACCGGTGGCCGCATCCCGAAGGAGTACATCCCTTCGGTGGACGCCGGTGCGCAGGAGGCCATGCAGTTCGGCATCCTCGCCGGTTACGAGATGACCGGTG
Source organism: Streptomyces sp. NPDC051987 (assembly GCF_040680735.1). Classification (NCBI taxonomy): domain Bacteria; kingdom Bacillati; phylum Actinomycetota; class Actinomycetes; order Kitasatosporales; family Streptomycetaceae; genus Streptomyces; species Streptomyces sp. NPDC051987. Next base: position 5,667 of record NZ_JBFAXI010000158.1, read on the forward strand.
TCCGCGTGATCCTGCACGACGGTGCCTACCACGAGGTCGACTCCTCCGAGCTCGCCTTCAAGATCGCCGGTTCGCAGGCCTTCAAGGAGGCCGCGCGCAAGGCGTCCCCCGTGCTCCTTGAGCCGATGATGGCCGTCGAGGTCACCACGCCCGAGGACTACATGGGTGAGGTCATCGGCGACATCAACTCCCGCCGTGGTCAGATCCAGGCCATGGAGGAGCGGGCCGGTGCCCGCGTCGTGAAGGGCCTCGTGCCCCTCTCGGAGATGTTCGGTTACGTCGGCGACCTGCGCAGCAAGACGTCCGGCCGGGCCAGCTACTCCATGCAGTTCGACTCCTACGCCGAGGTTCCGCGGAACGTCGCCGAGGAGATCATCGCGAAGGCCAAGGGCGAGTAAGCACCGCGTTTAACGCGGCGCGCGCAGACGCCTTAGGCTTGACCCCGGAGCCTCTCGGGTCGTTCCTCCGCATTCGTGGCGGTACGGCCCGGGGCCCGGGACCCAACAGCAAAGATCACCTGGCGCCGATCGAATCAAGGCGTACAGAACCACTCCACAGGAGGACCCCAGTGGCGAAGGCGAAGTTCGAGCGGACTAAGCCGCACGTCAACATCGGCACCATCGGTCACATCGACCACGGTAAGACGACCCTCACGGCCGCCATTACCAAGGTGCTGCACGACGCGTACCCGGACCTGAACGAGGCCACCCCGTTCGACAACATCGACAAGGCGCCCGAGGAGCGCCAGCGCGGTATCACCATCTCCATCGCGCACGTCGAGTACCAGACCGAGGCGCGCCACTACGCCCACGTCGACTGCCCGGGTCACGCGGACTACATCAAGAACATGATCACCGGTGCCGCCCAGATGGACGGCGCGATCCTGGTCGTGGCCGCCACCGACGGCCCGATGCCGCAGACCAAGGAGCACGTGCTCCTGGCCCGCCAGGTCGGCGTGCCGTACATCGTCGTCGCCCTGAACAAGGCCGACATGGTGGACGACGAGGAGATCCTGGAGCTCGTCGAGCTCGAGGTCCGTGAGCTCCTCTCCGAGTACGAGTTCCCGGGCGACGACGTCCCGGTCGTCAAGGTCTCGGCGCTCAAGGCGCTCGAGGGCGACGCCCAGTGGACCCAGTCCGTCCTGGACCTGATGAACGCTGTCGACACCTCCATCCCGGAGCCCGAGCGTGACGTCGACAAGCCGTTCCTGATGCCGATCGAGGACGTCTTCACCATCACCGGTCGCGGTACGGTCGTCACCGGCCGTATCGAGCGTGGTGTCCTCAAGGTCAACGAGACCGTCGACATCATCGGCATCAAGACCGAGAAGACCTCCACCACGGTCACCGGTATCGAGATGTTCCGCAAGCTGCTCGACGAGGGCCAGGCCGGTGAGAACGTCGGTCTGCTGCTCCGCGGCATCAAGCGCGAGGACGTCGAGCGCGGCCAGGTCATCATCAAGCCGGGCTCGGTCACCCCGCACACCGAGTTCGAGGCGCAGGCCTACATCCTCTCCAAGGACGAGGGTGGCCGCCACACGCCGTTCTTCAACAACTACCGTCCGCAGTTCTACTTCCGTACCACGGACGTGACCGGCGTCGTGACCCTCCCCGAGGGCACCGAGATGGTCATGCCGGGCGACAACACTGAGATGAAGGTCGAGCTCATCCAGCCCATCGCCATGGAAGAGGGCCTGAAGTTCGCCATCCGTGAGGGTGGCCGCACGGTCGGCGCCGGCCAGGTCACCAAGATCAACAAGTGATCTCGGCCCGCAAGGGCTGACCTGGTAGGTCTCTGAAGGGCCCGTACGACTCCGGTCGTACGGGCCCTTCGGCATGTCCGAGGCGGCTGCATGTCCGAGGCGTCGCGGCAGGCCCGAGGCGGTCGCAGACCCGAGGCGGTCGCAGGTCCGAAACGGTTCGGCGGCCTCGAAGGGGTTCGCCGGGCTCGAAACTATTCGGCGGGTACGACCCCTGGCTCCCGGGAGCCGCTCCCTCCACCATTTGTCATGCCGCTGACCAAATTCGGGTGGAGGGGTGAGGCATGTCCGTGCGTCGTAGGACCGTCCTGGGAGCGGGGCTGGCCGCCGTGCCCGTGCTGTCGTCGGGCGTCGCGTGGGCCGGTGGCGGCGGTGCACCGCGGGCGACCGACCCCGGCGCGTACATCTCCTTCACCGGCGGGGCGTTCTCGCTGGTCGGCGCCCCGGTCGTGGTGAGCGCCGACGACCACCCGGGAGTCGTCCGGGTGGCGGGCGACCTCCGTGACGACATCGAGCGGGTGACGGGGGTACGGCCGGCCGCGACGCTCGCCCGCCGGGCGGTCCTCGTCGGCACGATCGGCCGCAGCCCGCTGATCGACGCCCTGGTGGCGTCCGGCAAGCTGGACGTGACGGGGGTGCGGGGCCGTTGGGAGACCTCCCTGCAGACCGTCGTCGACCACCCCGTGCCCGGTGTGGACAAGGCGTTCGTCATCGCGGGCAGCGACCCGCGCGGCACGATCTTCGGCGCCTACGACGTCTCGTACGGCATCGGCGTCTCGCCCTGGCACTGGTGGGACGACGTGGAGCCGGTCCACCGTGACGAGGTGTGGGTGCTGCCGGGCCGCCACAGCCAGGGCACCCCGGCGGTGAAGTACCGCGGCTTCTTCCTCAACGACGAGAACCCGGCGCTCGGCACCTGGGCCCCGGCGTACTTCGGACCCGGCAAGGCCCCCGGCTATCCCGGCGGCTTCACCGCGGACTTCTACGCCCGGGTCTTCGAGGTGCTGCTGCGGCTCAAGGGCAACTACCTGTGGCCGGCGGTGTGGGGGCGGGCGTTCGCGGAGGACGATCCGGAGAACCACCGCAGGGCGTCTGCCTATGGCGTTGTCATGGGCACGTCCCACGAGGCGCCGATGATGCGCGGGATCGAGGAGTGGAACCGCCACGCGACGGGCGGTACCGACCCTTACGGCGGCACGGGCGAGTGGTCCTACCTCCGCAATGCCGAGGCGATCCGGGCCTACTGGCGGGCCGGCATCCAGCGCATGGTCGACGAGGGCTTCGAGGGCGTGGTCACCCTCGGCATGCGCGGCAACGGCGACACCGGCCTGCCCGACGGCGACGGCATCGAACTGATGCGGGAGATCATCGCTGACCAACGGCAGATCATCGAGGAGGTGACCGGGAAGCCGGCCGCCGAGACCCCCCAGGTGTGGACCCTGTACAAGGAGGTCCAGCGCTACTGGGACCGCGGGCTGCGCGCCCCCGACGACGTCACGGTCGTCCTGACCGACGACAACTGGGGCAACATCCGCAAGCACCCCTCCCCGCAGGAGCCGCGCGGCGGCGGATACGGGCTCTACTACCACTTCGACTACGTGGGAGCCGGCCGCAACTACAAGTGGGTCGACACTGCCAACCTCCGCAACGTCTGGGACCAGCTCCACCAGGCGCACGCCTACGGCAACCACGGCCTGTGGGTGGCCAACGTGGGCGACCTGAAGGGCAACGAACTCCCGACGGAGTTCTTCCTCGACTACGCCTGGAACCCCGACCGCTGGACCTTCGACCGGCTGGGCGAGTGGGAACGGCGATACGCCCGCCAGAACTTCGGCGCGGCGGTGGCCGACGAGACCGCGGAACTGCTCGCCCGCTACGGCCAGTTGCAGGCGCGCCGCAAACCGGAGCTGCTCAACCGCCGCATCACCCTCTCCGACACCGGCCAGGTGGTCTACGACGACCGGCAGACCCCCTTCTCCTTCGGCCACCGCGAGCTGGAGCGGGTGACGGAGGAGTGGCGGGAGCTGGGCAGACGGGCGGCCCGGATCGCCCGCCGACTGCCGGCGGCGGCCCAGGACGCGTTTTTCGAGCTGATCGGGTACGCGGTGACGGCGACCGCGAACCTGTACGCGCTGCGCGAGGCCGAGTTCACGAACCTGCTCTACGCCAGGCAGGGCAGGGCCGCGACCAACGACCGCGCGGCGACGGCGGAAGCCGGCCTGGCGGCCGATCTCGCCCTGGCCGAGCGCTACAACACCCAGGTGGCGGGCGGCAAATGGCGGGGCTTCCAGACCCAGCCGCACATCGACTACGGGGACGTCGACCGGTACGGCCCCAACGCGCCCTGGCAGCAGCCGGAGAAGGACAACGTGGCCCTCCCGGACGTGCTCTTCCCGGCGGTGCGGCGGATCGAGGTGCCGGAGGCGGCCGGGCTGGGAGTGTCGGTAGACCCCGACGAGGGGGCCATGACCCTGCCGCCGTTCAGCCCGTACCAGTCCCGGCCGCAGCAGTACGTCGAGGTCTTCAACCGCGGCCGCACGCCCTTCGACTACCGGGTGTCGGCGTCGGTGCCGTGGCTGACGGTGGACCGTCCACGGGGCCGGTTGACGGACCAGGTGCGGGTGGTGGTGGGGGTGGACTGGTCCCGGGCCCCGGCCGGCCGCGCGGAGGGGACGCTGACGGTGAGCGGGGCGGGGGAGTCGGTGACGGTGGGGTGCGTCGCCGAGCGGCCGCCGGCTCACGGGCTGCGAGGACAGCAGGGGCTGCGAGGGCCGCTGGGGCTGCGGGGGTTCGTGGAGGCGGGCGGCTACGTGGCGATCGACGCGGAGCACTGCGACCGCGCGGTCGGCGAGTGGCGCCGGCTGGACGGGATCGGCCGCACCGGTGCGGGGATGACGGCGTGGCCCGTGACGGGAGGCTGGGGCGACTCCCCGGACTCCTGGCCCCGGCTGGAGTACGAGGTGAGCCTGCTGTCGGCGGGCGAGGTGACGGCGTGGGCGTACCTGTCCCCGCGCAACCCGGCGCTGCCGACGGGCACCGGTCTGCGCTACGCCCTCACCTTCGACGACGAGGAGCCCCGGCCCGTCGACATCACGGCCGGCGCGGACGACGGCCTCCTGAACACGGTGTGGGCCCGCAACACCTCCGACAACGTCAACCGGTCGGCGACGCGTCACACGCTCGCATCCGGTGTCCACCGCCTGAGGTTCTGGTCGGTGGACCCCACGGTGGTGGTGCAGCGGCTGATCATCGACACGGGCGGGCTGACGCCGACATACCTGGGACCGCTGGAGAGCCGGCGGCCCCTACGGGCGGCGCCGCGCCACGGGCGCCGGCGGACCCCGAGGGGGGGCTGGGCGGCCCGGGGGGGGGGGCCCCGGTGTCTC
>NZ_JBFAXI010000159.1:0-10458 GCF_040680735.1 Streptomyces sp. NPDC051987
TCAGCCCGCCCCCTTGCGCATACCTCATGCGGTCGGCATACCGCAGGGATCATGAGACGTCAGCCCCTACGACACCACGCTTTGAAGGTCAGTAACGACGGGGAATGAGAAGCTCTGTCCCCAGCGGGGCAGCGACCCGTGAAGGTCCCTCCAAATTCGGTGAGTTGTGAAGCGAACCTGGGCCCGTGCGGCCTGTTCCCATCCCGCCCCGTCCGGCATCTCGCGTGCACACCTGAGCGGGTTGCTCGAAGAGATCCATCCGAGGTGGCAGGCACGGCGTGAGTCCATACTGCACAAGCAGCGAGGTGGGGAACGCAGGCGCGCGGCAGGAGCCGGGCGCAAGCCGAAGCTAGAGTTCGTCGACCGGGCGCTGGTCACGCTCGTCCACCTGCGGCTGGATATGCCGCATGCGGCGCTGGCCGAGCTATACGACGTGGACCGCTCCACGATCTCCGCCGCCATCCGCGACGTTCGCTCCCTCCTCGCCGCTCGCGGATTCGCCATCCCCGAGCGGCCCGGCCTACGCATCCGCACCCTGGAAGACCTGTTCGCCTACGCCGGAGCCGAGGGCGTGGACCTGCGGATCGACGGCACCGAGGTGCAGGTCCGCCGCCCGCGTGCGGGCCACCCCGGCCGCATGGCGTTCGTATCAGGCAAGAAGAAGCAGAACACCATCAAGACCACCACCTTCAGCGACGCCCAGGGCCGCACCCTGTTCAGCGGGGTAGTGCGGCCGGGCCGCATGCACGACCAGACCGCTGTGCGCACCGAGGGCATCGCCGAGCAGCTCCGCCGGCACCCGAGGGTGCGTGCCGAGGTCGACGAGGGCTACCGGGGCCTGGCCAACGAGTTCCCCAACCAGGTCAGCGCCCCGCCGAAGAACCCGAATGGCGACGCGCCGCTGGGCGAGCACTACGCCTGGCGCGAGCAGCGCCGCCGCCAGTCCTCCGCCCGGATCTGTGTAGAGCACACCAACGCCGAATACAAGCAGTGGCGACCTCTGCAGCGATTCACTGGCCGCCGCGAGTCCTATACCGAGACCCACCTCGCGATCGCCGGGCTGGTCTCCGACCGCTCCGCCATGCGGGCGACCCGGCGAAAGCCGAGCACGGAACTGGCGCTGGTCCAGCAGACTGCCTGCTGATCATGCACCAGCCCGATCACCAGGCGAGCATGCCTCAACATCAATTTCCCCCGAGGTCGTAAGCGATGGAGGAAATCTCACGGCGTCACGGGATGCCTCGAACGAGGGTTGCCCACCTGCCGACTTCCCACGATCACGCTCTCAACCACCCGCCCACAACCCTTGCGACTCTAGTGTTCATTAGGCGGAGCCAAGCTGCCGGGTCTTCCGGACCGGCATCGTGTGGTTCACGGTCGCGGCCGCCCCGGCCGACCAGCCCAGAAGCATGGATCCGCCGTCGACATCGACCAGGTCCGGTTCTCCGAGTCCGGCCGGTTCGCCTGCGATCTTCATGTCGACACCGAACTGGCTGGTCCAGAAGCAGGAGGGAAGCGCCCGGCGCAGCCACGTCCTCCCCCAGCAAGGCGGCCGATGCCACCCGCGCCTGCTCCACCGCGTCGGTCCGGTGAGGCCGACGGCGAGACCCGCGGACCACGGCCACGTCCCCTGCCGCCACGATGTCGTCCGCGACGCGGTAGGGGGCGTGCGGCTTCCGGGTGGTCTCGGAAGACGCGGGGTTGGTGGGATGCGGAAGTCGAGGGCGGGCCGGTATCTGATCTTCTGGTAGCAGCTTTCCGCACCGACAAGGACGACGGCGAGGCGGTTGTCCTCGTCGTCCCGGAGTTCACGGATGAATTCGAAGGTGCGGGTGTCGAGCCACTGTGCTTCGTCGATGACCAGGACGCGGGGTTTGAGGCGCAGGGTGGTGTGGGGGGGCGAGGTCGTCGAGGTGGCTGTTGACGGCGAAGGTCTTGCCGAGGCCGACGCCAGACCCATTCGCTCAACAGGCGTAGAGTGATGATGTGTGTGCAGATATGGCATGCTCACCAGCCGTGAAGGGAGTGTGTGATGTCTGAGACCTCGTCCTCCGTGAGGGCACAGCGTCGCGCCCGTACACGGGCGGCCATTCTGGATGCCGCACGGCGGGAGTTCGCCCAGCGCGGTTACCAGAAAGCGACGATTCGAGCGGTAGCCGAGCAGGCGGGGTGTGACCCGTCGTTGGTGATGCAGCACTTCGGCAGCAAGCAGAAGCTCTTCAGGGCTGCGGCGCAGCTGGACCTGGATATGGCGGCGGTGTCGGCGGGGCCGGTCGAGGGGCTCAGTGAGCGGCTGGTCCGCCTGGTGTTCGAGCACATGGACGAGCGGCCGGAAATCACCGCTTCCACGCTCCGGTCCATGCTCACCCACGATGAGAGTGCCGAAGAGGCGCTGAAGTTGTTCAATTTGGACGAGATGACACACCGCCTTGCTGCTGCGGATGCGTCCAACGATGAATTGACCGATCTGCGCGGTCAGTTGATCGGAGCGTTGACCCTCGGTGTCGCCATCACGCGCTACGTGCTGAAGTTCTCCGCCGTCGACCGGGCCAGCGTCGATGATCTCGTCGCGTGCCTGCGACCAGCCGTCGAGGTGCTACAGCCGGCCCTGCGACAGCAGGGCGATCAGGCGGCGGGATGAGGCGCTGAGTCCGTCATCCGCCTTGGCGCCGGGACTGCTTCGGTGCTGATGTTCTCTGCCTTCCTTCCGACCCGAGAGCCGCAGCCCACCACAGTCAGCCCAGATTCGGGCGCGGTCCGGCTCGCACAGCCTGGACCTGCGACGGGCACGGACTACGACGTTCGAGGACGACGCCGCGTCCTGGCCCGACAAGCTGCGCCTGGACGGCTTCGTCTATGACGAACTGATGCCGTTGCCGACGGCCGGGACGCGACTGCCGTGGCTGGCTCGTGACGCGTATCAGCCTCAGCCTTAGAGAAGCTGGCCGCGCGCTACCGCGCGGTGGGGCGTGACGGCGAGTCGCGGCGGGTGCTGCTTGCCCAGCAGCGGCGGCGACGTGAGGCGGCGGGCGTGCCGGCGAAAGCATGGGGCCTTCTCCAGGACGCAACGGTCGGCTACGGGTATCGGCCGTGGCCGGCCGGGCTGTGGTTGTTGGGCCTGCTCGCCGCCGGATCGGTCTACTTCGCCTCCCACCACCCCGCGCCGCTGGGCACGGGCAGACCGCATTTCAACCCGGTCGCCTACACGCTCGACCTGTTGGTGCCGGTAGTGAGCCTCGCCAGGCGCTGGCCTATGGACTGATCATCAGTGGCTGGACACTAGCCACGACGCTGGTCGCCGGGGTCACGCGCATACTGGTGCGGCCCTGAGACAACAGAGCGTCCTCAGTAGCTATGTGCGCGCACCAGCTGTTGCAGCTGTTCTTCTGCGAGTGGACCGATATGTGTCTCAAGGCGCCGGAACGTCTGGCTCGAACGCTGGGCGGGCCAGTCATCGCCGAGGTGGGTGGCGGGCAGTCCGGGGTCGGTGCGCAGCAGTCGGCCCCAGTCGTCAAGGAGCAGCAGTAGTTGTGACAGGGGTTCGGCGGTCAGTGGATCTGCGTCTTCCCAGCGGCTGAGGAAGTCGAGGTGCGCCGCACGCAGGGCGTCGGGATCCCAGGCCGCGTGTGCGAGTTGCGCTGGGCTGCTGGGCCCGGTCGGGACACCGTGGAACGCCTGTACCAGGCCCAGCGCCTCCGCGGGGAAGATGTCGCCCAACAGTTCGTCGACGTCGATCCGGCCCGGGGCAACCCACAGGTTGGCCTGCACCATGCCGAAGCCTGCCCACGACAGCCTGTTGTGGAGCTGGTAGCGCACCTTGCGCAGGCTCTCCGGGACCGGACAGTTCAGGATTGTCCAGCCGCACTCTGCGTGGTCGAACGGCGTGGGCGAGAACATCCGCGCCCGCCCCTGGCGCAGCAGTGCGATGGCGTCCGCGGTCGGCTGGAAGGCGCTGGCACGGCCCTGTTTGTGCCGGACGAGCAGGCCGCGGCCGACCAGGCGGTTCAGGGTCGTGCGGGTGGCCGAGGCGGAGACGCCGAGCTTGCCGAGCACCGTCAGGAACACCTGCGTGGGGACGGGCTGCCCGGACTCCTGCACTGTCCGCGCCCGGCCGAGTACGTGCAGACCGAGGAGGCCCATGACGAGCCCCTGGGCGGGGGCCGAGGGGGCGGTCTCGTCATCTGCTGATGCGCTCATGCAGGTGATCGTAACGGATCCGAAGACCAAAGTTATGCATCTTTTGGTGTTGACGCCAAATAGTGCGTCATGTTTGGTTGGTGGTGTGGCTTCGAGACGCACCCGCCGGGTGGGCGGCCACGGAAACCAGGTGATGCGTGATGGACGGGCATGAGCAGAACAGCCACGGCATCGAGGTGTTGTACCGACCGGCCAACCCACTGGAGGAGTGCGATCCTCCGGTCCCGGCCCTCGCACCGGGGACCCGGCTCATCCCGGCCGGCAGCGTCCACGCCGAGGGTGCGCGTCCCGTTCCGGTCGACATCGAGGTCTTCGAGGACGTGGCGATTCCGCTGCGTGACGGCGTGACGCTGTACGGCGATGTCTACCGGCCCGCCGGTGCCGGTCCGCTCCCCGCGGTGCTGATCTACACCCCGTACATCAAGCGCGGCGGGCACTTCAACACGACCTTGTCCGCCACCCGGTTCGGAGTTCCGGCAGGCGATGTCTCCGGCCTGCAGCCGGTCGAAGCGCTGGATCCGGCGTACTGGTGCGAACACGACTACGCGCTGGTCGTGGTCGACGCACGCGGCACCGGTCATTCCGGCGGCGACATGCTCTTCCACGGCCGCGCGGAAGGCCGGGACGCCTACGACACGGTGGAGTGGATCGCCGCCCAGGAATGGTCGACGGGCAAGGTGGCGATGGCGGGCAACTCCCAGCTGGCCATGGTGCAGTGGGCGGCCGCAGCCCTGCGTCCGCCGCACCTGACGGCGATCGCGCCGTGGGAGGGACTGACCGACGTCTTCCGTGACGTCGTCGGGCGTGGCGGCATCCCCGACGTGGTGTTCCACGACAACGACATCATCGCCTTCCTGTACGGCACCGGCCGGTTCGAGGACCTCGGCCAGATGGTGCACCGGTATCCCCTCGACAACGCCTACTGGGCCGACAAGCGCCCCGATCTGTCCGTCGTGGACATTCCCGCCTACGTGGTGGCGAGCTGGAGCAACCCGATCCACACCCGCAACACGCTCAAGGCGTTCGAGCAGCTGCCGTCGGAGCGGAAGTGGCTGCGGCTCCACAACACCCAGGAGTGGGTCGACATCGCCACTCCGGAGAACGTCGACGACCTCAGGCGCTTCTACGACCGCTACCTCAAGGACGAGGACAACGGCTGGGAGTCCACCCCGCGCGTCCGCTACGCCGTGCTGGACCCGGGCGGCAAGGACATCGTCGACCGGACCTCGGACTCCTGGCCGCCCGTGCGCCCGACGCCGACGACGCTCCACCTCGACGCCGCGACCGGCAGCCTGACGCGGGAGGCGCCGGCATCGGAGTCGTCCGTGTCCTACACGTCGACGGACCCGACGGCGTCCGCGAGGTTCCGCTACACCGTTGAGCGGGAGACCGAGCTGCTCGGACCCCTCAACGTACGGCTGTGGGTGCAGACGAGCGAGGGCAACGACCTCGACCTGTTCGCCGCCCTCTACAAGACCGACGCCGACGGAAAGCCGCTGTACCACTTCGTCTTCCCCGCGCTGAAGGAGTTGACGCAGTCGCTCGGACAGGACGGCAAGCTCCCCTCCGCGCTCGCCTACTCCGGTCCGCTCGGCCGGATCCGGGCCTCCCACCGGGCTCTCGATGCGGAGAAGTCGACGACGCTGGAGCCGTACCTTTCTCACGAACGCGAAGACCTCGTCGAACCGGGTGTCGCCGTGCAGCTCGATCTCGGACTGTGGCCGACCGGAATGCTCATCCACCCCGGGGAGACTCTGGTACTCGAAATCGCGGGGCATTTCGCGGGACCGCTGACACCCCCGCGAACGGGCGAGTCCCCCGATGTCGAACTGCCCACGCGCAACGCCGGAACGCACACCATCCGCACCGGCGGCCGGTACGGCTCCCGCCTCTTCCTGCCCGTGGTGTCCTGACCTGCTCGGGCACAGGTGAGGGTCTCCGCCAGAGGCCCGCAGACGTCGCAGCCAGGTCGGTGCCGGGCCTCTCGGCACCGACCTGGCTGACCGCTGGACCGGGCAGCTGCTGCCGGACGGCGGGTGGGCCCTGAGACCGGCGGTCTGGACGTGAGTGACGGTGCCGGTCTGCGTCCCGTCCGGCCGCACAACGTCCGGCATGGCTGGTCCACGTCCACGATGCCGGCCGCCGCGTGGGCCGCGCCCCGCGTCGTAAGGACTGTCTCGTCGCGCTCGCCATCTGATGGAGACGCCACCGTATGTCGGCGTCTCCGCCGCGGTGCTCCGACCGTGGTCCGAGATGGCCTGGTCGACGGCACGCCGGGCATAGGCGGTTTCACCTCCCCGCCGTCGTCGTCAGCGAAGCCTTGAACAAAGGCGTCAGCATGCCGGAGGCTGCCCGACTGTCGCGGCGGACGACACCCGGATGACGGAATCCGGCACCCACTTCCTCGGCGTGATCGATCCCTGTGTGGGCGGGCATCTGCCGACTTCGGCCGTTCATGAACCCCATTGGGTGTGCCCGGTCGGCGCACTCGACAGAATGCTGGACTCGCCCGTCCACGGCCTACGACACGATCGGCCTGTTCGTGGTGGCCGTAGGTGGCGGAGCAGGGCTGACCGCCTCGCACAGCGGTGCGGGCCGGGTCAGGTGACCCGGCCCGCACCGGAGTGTCCGGCCGCGTCAACCGCCGCCGGCCAGGCTCCCACTTCGTGCGCCCATGACAAGTCAGGGGTGTGCGGCGAAGTAGAGGGCGATGCCCGCGATCCCCTCGCTCACGGCTCCCCCGACGATGGGTGCCAGGGCCTCGGGAAGGATCTCCTGGCTGTAGACCACACGTGAACCGTCCCCGTCGGGAAGCACGTCGATGGTGCCCAGGTGGAACTCGATGGGCTGGGGCATGCCCTCGACGAACCGGTACTGGAACCGGCGCAGTTCGTCGTTCTTCGTCACCACGAGGGATTTCATCGTCATCCCCCCGGGCCCGCGCAGGTGGCGGTGCGTGCCGTCGAAGTGTGCCTCCTCCACGGCCGGGAACCACTCGGGAATCTTGCTCACGTCGGTGAGGACGGCCCAGACGCTGTCGGGGTCCTGCTTGACCCTGGTGTCGAAACGGAACGTTGCCATGGGAGCTCCTTGGTTGTGGTGATGACCGCTTTGGGCAGGCGCCGTGCGCGGCAGGATCAGAAGGGGTAGTGGGAGTGCTCGGTGGCGAGGGTGACCCAGCGGGTGTTCGAGAAGGACTCGATGCCCCAGCGTCCGCCGAAGCGGCCGTAACCGGAGGCGGCAAACCCACCGAAGGGGGCCTGCGGTTCGTCTCCCACCGACTGGTCGTTCACGTGCACGATGCCGGTGCGGATAGGGCGTGCCACCTTCAGCCCGTGGGTGCCGTTCTCGGTGAGGATGCCGCAACTGAGGCCGTGCTCGGTGTCGTTGGCCATGGCCACGGCCTCGTCGTCGTCCGCGAAGGCCCTGATGGCGACGACCGGTCCGAAGGCCTCGGCGTGGTGCAGTTCCGCGTCCTCGGGCAGGTCGGTCAGCACGGTCGCCGGATACCGGGCCCCGTTCGGCGTGCCACCGCCGGTCAGGAGGCGCGCGCCCTTGCCGACGGCATCCGTGACCAGGGCGGAGACCCGCCGCGCGGCGGCTTCGTCGACCAGTGGGCCGATGACGGTGGCGGGCAGGTTCGGGTCGCCGCTCGGGAGTCCGGCGACCTTCGCGGTGAACCGCCGGGTGAACTCGTCGGCGAGTGCGGTGTGCACCAGGATGCGGTCGGCGCACATGCAGATCTGGCCGGAGTTCATGAAGGCGGCGAACGCGGCGGCGTTCACGGCGTGGTCGAGGTCGGCGTCCTCCAGCACGATCACGGAGTTCTTGCCGCCGAGTTCCAGCACGGCCGGCTTGAGGTGCTCGGCAGCGAGGGCACCGATGATCCGCCCGACGCCGGTCGAGCCGGTGAAGTTGACGGCACGGACCCGCGGATCCGCGATCAGTGTCCGCGCGATACCGGCGGCGTCCGCTTTGTCGTTGGTGATGACGTTGAGGACGCCGTCGGGCAGTCCCGCGTCGCGCAGCACGTCGGCGACGAACAGGCCGCACGCGATCGGGGCGTCCTCACTCGCCTTGACCACGACGGTGTTGCCCGCCGCGAGCGGAGCGGCGACCGCCCGGGTGCCGAGGATGACCGGCGCGTTCCACGGCGCGAAGGCGGCCACGACGCCGAGGGGTTCGCGGACGCCGAGACTGAGACCGCCCGGCTCCTGGGTGGTGAGCACATCCCCGCGCGGGGCGGTGACCGCGGCGGCGGCCTCGCGCAGCATGCCGGCGGCCACCCCGATGTTGAACAGCGCCCATCCCCGGGTCCCGCCCACCTCGCAGGCCATCAACTCCACGACCTGCTCGCCGCGCTGTTCCATGAGGTCCGCCGCCCGCAGGAAGATCTCCCGGCGGGCGAAGGGCGCGAGCGCCGCCCACTCGGCGAAGGCGGCATCCGCCGCGTCCACCGCGGCCCGCACGTCCTCGGGGCCGGCCGCGGCGACCCTCGCGTACGGCTCGCCGGTCCAAGGGCTGATGTCGGCGGTGGTCCGCCGGGACACGGCCGGGGTCTCCTTGCCGCCGATCAGAAGGTTACGGTCCAGTGCCACGAGGTCGTCTCCCTTTGTTGTTGCACCTGGTGCGCATTTCTGCAGGTCAGGCGCCGATCATGGTGAAGCCGCCGTCGGCGTTGAGGTAGACGCCGGTCATGTGGGCGGCGGCGTCGGTGGCCAGGAAGAGGGCGGTGCCCGCGAGTTCGGCGGGGCCCGGGATGCGGCCCATCGGCGCCTTGGCGATCATGTCCTCGCGGCGGCCGGACCTCGAGTCCGCACGGCCGCGCAGCTTCTCGGTCTCGATGAAGCCGGGCGCGAAGGTGTTGACCCGCACAGCGGGGGCGAACGCCTGGGCATAGGACTTGGTGATACCGAGGATGCCGTACTTCGCGGCGGCGTACTGCGGAGCCCGTACGGCGATCTCGGCGCCGTAGCCGGTGCCCGCTCCGGTGACCAGGACGGTGCGGCCTTCGAAGCGGCGGGGCGGCGAAGGGGGCTGCTCGGACACGAGGGGTCCTTTCCTCGGACGGTGCTCAGGACGCGGGTGCGGTGAAGTGCTGGCGCACCTCGCCGATTCCCTCGATCCGGGTGACCAGTTCGTCGCCCTCGGTGAGGTAGCGGGGCGGGGTGCGGCGGTTGCCGACTCCGGCGGGTGTGCCCGTGAAGACGAGATCGCCGGGGAGAAGGGGCACGACGGCGGAGAGCCGGGCGATGAGCTCGGGAACGGGGAAGATCATGGATTTCGTGCGGTCGTGCTGCACGACCTCACCGTTCAGCAGCCCCGTGATCTCCAGGTCGTCGGGATCGCCGAACTCGTCCGGAGTGACGAGGACCGGCCCGGTCGGTCCGAATCCGGGAAAGGACTTTCCCAGACTGAACTGGGCGGGCCTGCCTTGTAGTTGGGTGATCCTCTCGGACAGGTCCTGTCCGATGGTCAGTCCGGCGACCGTTTCCCACGCGCGGTCGGCGGGCACCCGGTGAGCGGGCCGGCCGATCACCGCGACCAGCTCGGCCTCCCAGTCGACCTTGCCCGCGGGAAGTTCGACCGTCGTGCGGGGGCCCGTGACGCAGCTCGGGAACTTGGTGAACACCAGCGGCTCGTCGGGCGGAGTGAGTCCGGCCTCAACAGCGTGCGGGGGGTAGTTGAGGGCGACGGCGAAGACCTGCCGGGGGCGCGGTACCGGTGCGCCGAGTGCGGTGGGCTCGACGTCGATGTCGTAGGCATGGTCGGGCAGGGTAAGTGCCCACTCGCGCAGATGGTCCCAGTTCTGCAGCAGGACCATGGGGTTGGGGTGCAGCCGGCCCTTCGAGGCCCAGCGGATGTCCGCGGCCCGGTCGCCGCGGACAAGGACCGCTCGGCCGTTCAGCAGACCGAGTCTCACCAGTCCACCTTCTTCGGTACGGGCGTGCCGTGCCCCTGCTCCCAGCTGACGATGGGGTTGCGCAGGACGCCGAGGCGTTCGACCTCGGCCTCGACGACGTCACCCGGCTTGAGGTACATGTCCGGATCGCCGCTGAAGCCGGCGACGCCCTGCACGGTGCCGGTGGTGATCAGGTCGCCGGCGCTGTAGCCCTGCGGGGAGTGGTAGGCGACCAGGTGCGGGATGGAGACGGACATGCGGCTGGTGTTCGACTTCTGCCGGACCACGCCGTTGACCCGCAGCTCCATGTCGAGGTTCTGCGCGTCCGGGATCTCGTCGGCGGTGACGATGTACGGGCC
>NZ_JBFAXI010000160.1:0-10273 GCF_040680735.1 Streptomyces sp. NPDC051987
ACTCGTGCGGGCTACACGAGTGAAGGGCACGCCATTGCTACACGATGACTGGAAATGAACGCTTCTCAGCTGATCTTGACCGGGTTAACCACGTCCGCGACTAGGACCAGGAGGGTGAAGCAGACGAAGATCCCCGCCACCACATAGGCCACCGGCATCAGCTTCGCCACGTCGAAGGGACCCGGGTCCGGGCGGCGCAGCACCCTGGCCAGGTTCCGGCGCAGCGACTCCCACAGGGCGCCCGCGATGTGGCCGCCGTCCAGCGGCAGCAGCGGGAGCATGTTGAACAGGAACAGGGAGAGGTTGAAGCCGGCCACCAGCATCAGGGCCATGGCCAGCTGTTCGGTGGGCGGGATGTCCAGAGTGAAGATCTCACCGCCGACGCGGGCCGCGCCGACCACGCCCATCGGGGAGTCCGGCTGGCGGGGGGCGCCGTCGAAGGCCGCGTCCCACAGGGCCGGGATCTTGCCGGGCAGGCTCGCGATGGAGTCGACGGCCTCGCCGAGGCGGTCGCCCATCCAGGTCACGGAGTCGCCGAAGTCCTGGCGGACGATGCCGGTGGCGGCGCTGAAGCCGAGGAAGCCGGCGGTGACGTACTGGCCCTGGACGATCTGGCCGCTGGAGTCCTTCTTGGCGACCTGGTTGGTGGCGATCTTGGCGTGCAGGGTGACGTCGTGCCCCTTGCGGTCGACGACGATCGCGACCTCCTTGCCGGGGGTGGACCGGATCAGGTCGGAGAGCTGGTTCCAGCTGGTCGTGCGCTTTCCGTCATAGGAGAGGATCTTGTCGCCGGCCTTGAGACCCGCGGCGGCGGCCGGGGCGGCGGCGTCGGTCTTCTTGCAGGTGTCGCGGTTCTCGCTCTGCGCGATCACGCACTGGGAGACCGAGCTGACCGTGGTGGTCTGCTGGCTGATGCCGAAGCCCATCAGGACGGTGAGGAACAGCGCCACCGCGAGGACCAGGTTCATGAACGGGCCCGCGAACATCACGATCACGCGCTTCCAGGGGGCGCGCGTGTAGAAGAGGCGCGTCTCGTCGCCGGGCTGGAGCTCCTCGAAGGCGGCCGAGCGGGCGTCCTCGATCATGCTGCGCCAGGGCGAGGTGGAGCGGGCGCTGATCCGGCCGTCGGCGCCCGGCGGGAACATGCCGATCATGCGGATATAGCCGCCCAGCGGGACGGCCTTGATGCCGTACTCCGTGTCACCCTTGCGCCGCGACCAGATGGTCGGGCCGAAGCCGACCATGTACTGCGGGACGCGGATGCCGAAGAGCTTGGCGGTGGAGAGATGCCCCAGCTCGTGCCAGGCGATCGAGACCAGCAGGCCGATCACGAAGACGACTATGCCGAGGATCATCATCAGGGCTGTCATGCACGCGCCTCCGCGGTCGCCTTCTGCGCTGTCAGTTCCCGGGCCCGGACCCTGGCCCAGGTCTCCGCTTCGAGTACGTCCGGCACGGTGAGCGAAGTTCCCGTACGAGGGGTGCCGTGCTCCTCGACCACCCGGGTCACGGTCTCCATGATGCCGTTGAAAGGCAGCAGACCGGACCGGAAGGCCTCGACGCACTCCTCGTTGGCGGCATTGAACACCGCCGGTGCGGTGCCCGCGAGCTCTCCGACGTGCCGGGCCAGGTTCACGGACGGGAAGGCCTCGTTGTCCAGCGGGAAGAACTCCCAGGTGGAGGCCTTGCTCCAGTCGAAGGCGGGCGCCGCGTCCGGGACCCGTTCGGGCCAGCCGAGACCGACGGCGATCGGCCCCCGCATGTCGGGGGGCGTCGCCTGCGCGATCGTGGATCCGTCCGTGAACTCGACCATCGAGTGGACATACGACTGCGGGTGCACGACCACCTCAATGCGGTCGAAGGGAATGTCGTAGAGGAGGTGTGCCTCGATGACTTCCAGCCCCTTGTTGACCAGGGTCGCCGAGTTGATCGTGATGACCGGTCCCATCGCCCAGGTGGGGTGGGCGAGCGCGTCCGCGACGGTGACGTTCGCCAGGTCGGCCTTGGTGCGGCCGCGGAAGGGGCCGCCGGAGGCGGTCACGACCAGTTTCCGGACGTCGGCCCTCGTGCCCGCCGCGAGCGACTGGAAGAGCGCCGCGTGCTCGGAGTCGACCGGGATGATCTGGCCGGGCTTGGCCAGCGCCTTGACCAGCGGGCCGCCGACGATCAGGGACTCCTTGTTGGCGAGCGCGAGGGTGCGGCCGGCCTCCAGGGCGGCCAGGGTGGGCGCGAGGCCGATGGAGCCGGTGATGCCGTTGAGGACGGTGTGGCAGTCGGAGGCGGCGGCATGGGTGGCCGCGTCGGGTCCGGCGAGGATCTCGGGGAGCGGCTCACCGGGGCCGTGGAGCGCCGTGAGCGCCTCGCGCAGCGCCGGTACGACGTCCTCGCGGGCGACCGCGACGGTGCGCACCCGCAGCCGGTGCGCCTGCTCGGCGAGGAGGGCGACCCGGCCGCCGTGGGCGGAGAGGGCGGTGACCCGGAAGCGGTCGGGGTTGCGCAGGACAAGGTCGATGGCCTGGGTGCCGATGGATCCGGTGGAGCCGAGGATCACCACGTCCTTGGGGCCGTCGCCCGCGAGCGGGTCGTACACGAGGTGGGGGTCGGCGAGAGGCGCCGGACTGGCGGGACTGTCGGTCATCCCCCCATTGTTGCGGCAACGGGCGGCCGGGAGGACAGGGCGTCCCCACCTCGGGCGGTGCGGTAATCTATATACGCAAGACTCGGCTTGATATACGAGGAGTGTCGCCATGGCCAAGACTCTGATCGACATCGACGAGGAACTGCTGGCGCAGGCGGCCATAGCGTTCGGGACCAAGACCAAGAAGGACACCGTGACCGCGGCCCTGAAAGAAGGCGTCGAACGGAAGAAGCGTGCCCTCGCGCTGGCCCGGCTGGCCGCGCAGGCCGACGCGGGCGACTTCGACATCCTTCTGGACAAGGCGAACTATCGGCGATGAACACCGCCAAATACCTCATCGACACAAGCGCCCTCGTCCGGGTCCTCAGGCAGCCGACCCTCGCCCATTGGGAGAGCCCCCTGGCAGAGGGGCTCGTCGCCCGGTGCCCGGTGACCGAGATCGAGTTCCTCTACAGCGCCAGGAACGCCGAGAACCGCGTGCAGATGGTCGAGGACCTGGATGCCCTGTTCTGCTGGACACCCCTGGACGACCGTGCGCTGACGCGGGCATGGCGGGTCCAGGAGGAGCTGACCGCGAAGGGCCGGCACCGCTCGGCGGGGACGGTGGACCTCCTCGTAGCCGCCACCGCCGAGATACAGGGCCTCACCGTGCTGCACTACGACAACGACTTCGAGACCATCGCGTCGGTCACCGGCCAGCCCACCCAGTGGCTGATGCCACCGGGCAGCCTGTAGCCGACGCGGTCGCCCTCACCCGAACGGGCGTCGGACGTTGTCCCGTCGGGACGGTCCGGGGGTCGCGTCGGCGATCCACGGGCCCTCGTCCGACGGGTCGACGATCCCCTGCTCCAGCCATGCGAAGGAACCGCCGAGCACGGCCTTGACGACCTTGCGGTCCAGGTCGTCGGTGTTCGACCAGAGCCGGGTGAACAGCTCGTCGACGCGGATGCGGGCCTGCCGGCAGAACGCGTCGGCGAGCAGGTACGCCTCCCGGCCGTGGTCGTCCTGGCGGCGCAGCAGTTCGGCGCGCACGCAGGCCGCGCTCATCGCGAACAGCTCGGCGCCGATGTCCACGATCCGGCCCAGGAAGCCCTGCTTGGTCTCCATCCGCCCCTGCCAGCGCGACATGGCGTAGAAGGTGGAACGGGCCAGCTTGCGGGCGTGCCGCTCCACGTAGCGCAGGTGGGGGGCGAGGTCCACGCCGTGGCGGAAGTCGCCGTACGACGTGGGGAGCTGGCCCGGTCCGGCGACCAGCTTCGGCAGCCATTTGGCGTAGAAGACGCCCGCGTTCGCGCCCGCCCGCGCTTTGTCCTGGAGGGACTTGTCGGGGTCGATGAGGTCACCGGCGACCGAGAGGTGGGCGTCGACGGCCTCGCGCGCGATCAGCAGGTGCATGATCTCCGTGGAGCCCTCGAAGATGCGGTTGATGCGCAGGTCGCGCAGGAGCTGTTCGGCGGGCACGGCGCGTTCGCCGCGCGCCTTCAGCGACTCGGCCGTCTCGAAGCCGCGGCCGCCGCGGATCTGGACCAGCTCGTCCGCCATCCGGCAGGCCATCTCGGAGCCGTAGAGCTTGGCGAGGGCGGCCTCGATGCGGATGTCGTTGCGGTTCTCGTCGGCCATCTGGGAGGACAGGTCGACGACCGCCTCCAGGGCGAAGGTGGTCGCCGCGATGAAGCTGATCTTGGAGCCGACCGCCTCGTGCAGCGCGACCGGCTTGCCCCACTGCTCACGGGCCGCCGACCACTCGCGGGCGATCTTCAGGCACCACTTGCCGGCGCCCACGCACATCGCGGGCAGCGAGAGCCGCCCGGTGTTGAGCGTGGTGAGGGCGATCTTGAGGCCGGCGCCCTCGGGGCCGATGCGGTTGGCGGCCGGGACCCGGACCTGGTGGAAGCGGGTGACGCCGTTCTCGATGCCGCGCAGGCCCATGAAGGCGTTGCGGTTCTCGACGGTGATGCCCGGCGAGTCGGCCTCGACGACGAAGGCGGTGATGCCGCCCTTGCGGTCCGGCGTCTTCGGCACCCGGGCCATGACGACCAGGAGGTCGGCGACCACGCCGTTGGTGGTCCACAGCTTCACCCCGTCGAGGACGTAGTCGTCCCCGTCCGGTACGGCGGTGGTGGCCAGGCGGGCCGGGTCCGAGCCGACGTCGGGCTCGGTGAGCAGGAACGCCGAGATGTCGGTGCGGGCGCAGCGCGGCAGGAAGGCGTCCTTCTGCTCCTGGGTGCCGAAGATCTTCAGCGGCTGCGGGACGCCGATCGACTGGTGGGCGGAGAGCAGCGCGCCGACCGCCGGGTTGGCGGAGCCGACCAGGGAAAGGGCCCGGTTGTAGTAGACCTGGGTGAGGCCGAGGCCGCCGTACCTGGTGTCGATCTTCATGCCGAGGGCGCCGAGTTCCTTGAGGCCGGCGATCACCTCGTCCGGGATGCGGGCCTCGCGCTCGATGAGCGCGGAGTCGATCTTCGTCTCGCAGAACTCGCGCAGCCGGGCCAGGAACTCCTCGCCGCGTCGCACGTCCTCGTCCGCCGGGAGCGGATGCGGGTGGATGAGGTCGAGCCGGAAGCGCCCGAGGAACAGTTCCTTGGCGAAGCTGGGCTTGTGCCAGTCCTGTTCCCGGGCGGCCTCCGCCACCTGGCGGGCCTCCCGCTCGGTGACGGTGGGTTTCTTGGTGGTGGGGGCGGACATCAGGGCTCACCTCGCCACAAAAGGGGGTTGTTGTGGACCGTTCGTTACCGAACAGTGCTACTGGATCGTTGGTACCCGAAACGGGCCGCACCCACCAGCCCTCGCGGTCCGATCGACTGACGAGCCGACTGTCACCCTGACCCGTCCGCCGGCGCATGCCGACCGGGTACGACGTGACGTCCCCCTGTTGCGCCAACGGGTCCTTCCGGGGGACGGTTCGGGTACGGCCCGTCTGACGGTCGTACGACCTCTTTGCGGCCGCCCCTCCGAAAGGCGCCCGGGACATCGGATCAATTCGTTGTCGAAGCGCTTCGACAACCTATGGACACCTACCCGCACTGAGGCTACTGTCGAATCACCCCCACTCGCCGTTGTCAGCAATGCGCACTGTCGAAGCGCTTCACAAAGCTTGGAGAGCTGGATGGTCACCCTCGCCGAGGTCGCCCAGCACGCCGGAGTCTCGGCGAGCACGGTGAGCTATGTCCTCAGCGGCAAGCGGTCCATCTCCACCACCACCCGGCAGCGGGTCGAGCAGAGCATCCGCGAGCTGGGCTACCACCCGAACGCGGGCGCCCGCGCCCTGGCCAGCAGCCGGTCGAACATCATCGCGCTGATGATCCCGCTGCGTACGGACATGTACGTGCCGGTGATGATGGAGATCGCGATCGCCGTGGCCACCACGGCCCGCCTGCACGGCTACGACGTCCTGCTGCTCACCGGCGAGGAGGGGCCGGACGCGGTGCGCCGGGTCACCGGCAGCGGGCTCGCCGACGCCATGATCCTGATGGACGTGGAGCTGGAGGACGAGCGGCTGCCGCTGCTGAGGCAGACCGACCAGCCCTCCGTGCTCATCGGTCTGCCCGCCTCCACCTCGGGGCTGACCTGCGTCGATCTCGACTTCGGGGCGACCGGCGCCCTGTGTGTGGAGCACCTCGCGAAGCTCGGCCACCGCGACATCGCTGTCATCGGCGAGGCGCCCGCGGTCTACGACCGGCACACGGGCTTCGCCGAGCGCACCCTCGACGGGCTCCGGTCCCGGGCCCGCGAGCTGGGCCTCAGGGTGCTGCACCGGCCGTGCGAGGGCGGGTACGACGCGATGACCGCCACACTGGCCCGGATCTTCGACGAACGCCCCGGCACCACGGGTTTCGTGGTCCAGAACGAGTCCGCGGTGGAGCCCCTGCTCGCGCTGCTGCGCCAGCAGGGCCGGGCCGTGCCCGAGGACGTGTCCGTGGTAGCGATCTGCCCGGACCAGGTCGCCGTCCAGGCCTCGGTGCGGCTGACCTCGGTCGCCATCCCGGCCCAGGAGATGGGCCGGTACGCCGTGGAGCACCTGGTCGCCAAGCTGGACGGCCGGGGCAGCGACGAGGTCGTGCTGATCGCACCCGAGTTGACGGTACGGGCGAGCACGGGACCGGCCCCGGCCGGGTCCTGAACCGCTCGCCCTGCCCCCGTGTGTCCCGCCGCGCCGGGGCACCCCATGTCTGCACTCATTCAGGAGCGCGCACGTGAACCAGCCTGCCGAACACCCGTCTGCCACCGCGCAGCCCAAGGTCAGCCTCGCGCAGTCCTCCCCCACCGTCGGCACGTTCCGCGAGCGGGACGGCGCCCTGGAGTGGAGCGGCCGCCAGGAGACGCTGCGGATCGAGCCGTGGGGTCCGGACGCGGTCCGGGTGCGGGCCAGGCTCGGCGGGCCGATCCTCCCTGGGCTGCCGGGCGCCCTGCTCGACGAGCCCCCCGCGACCGGGTCGACCGTCAAGATCGGTGACGGAGAGGGGCAGGTGACGGTCGGCGGCCTGACCGTGGAGGTGTCCGCCGAGGGGCTGGTCCGCTTCCTGCGCACCGACGACCGCTCGGAGGTGCTGGCCGAGGAGCGCGCGCACTTCTGGTGGCCCGGCTCGCGCCTGTACACCGCGGTGGGCAACGGCCACCACCGTCTGGAGCAGCGGTTCGCGGCCTACGAGGGCGAGAAGCTGTTCGGTCTGGGCCAGCACCAGCACGGGCGCCTGGACCAGAAGGGCCTGGTGCTCGACCTGGTCCAGCGCAACGCCGAGGTCTCGATCCCGGTGCTGGTCTCCAGCCGCGGCTACACCCTGCTCTGGAACAACCCGGCGATCGGCCGCGTCGAGCTGGCCGGCAACGGCACCCGCTGGGTGGCCGACTCGGCCCGCCAGCTCGACTACTGGATCACGGTGGGCACCCCGGCCGACGGACAGCGCGCCTACAGTGCGGTGACCGGGCGCTCGCCGATGCTGCCGGAGTGGGCGACGGGCTTCTGGCAGTGCAAGCTGCGCTACCGCACCCAGGACGAACTCCTCGCCGTGGCCCGGGAGTACAAGCGCCGCGACCTTCCCATCTCGGCGATCGTCTGCGACTTCTTCCACTGGACCCACCTGGGCGAGTGGAAGTTCGACCCGAAGGAGTGGCCGGACCCGGCCGCGATGGTCCGCGAACTGGACGAGCTGGGCATCAAGCTGGTGGTGAGCGTCTGGCCGTCGGTGTCCCCGCTGAGCGAGAACCATCCGGTGATGGAGCAGCGCGGCTACTTCATCGGCACCCAGTACGGTCCGACGGCGCACGCCGACTGGCCGGACAAAGAGGTGGCGTCGACCGTCCAGGTCGCCTTCTACGACGCCACCAACCCGGAGGCCCGCCGGTTCGTGTGGTCCAAGGTCAAGGAGAACTACCTGGACCCGTACGGCATCACGGCGTTCTGGCTGGACGCCTGCGAGCCCGAGCTGAAGCCGGGCTTCCAGGAGAACCTGCGCTACTGGGCGGGCCCCGGCCTGGAGGTCGGCAACAGCTACCCCGCCGAGAACGCCCGGACCTTCCACGAGGGGCTGCGGGCCGCGGGCGAGGAGGTCGTCACCCTCAACCGCTCGGCGTGGGCGGGCAGTCAGCGCTACGGCGCCGCGCTCTGGTCCGGTGACATCGGCACCGACTTCACGACCCTGCGCCACCAGATCGCGGCCGGCCTCAACACGGCCCTGTCCGGGATCCCCTGGTGGAACACCGACATCGGCGGCTTCCACGGCGGCGACCCGGACGACCCGGCCTACCGCGAGGTGATGGTCCGCTGGTTCCAGTTCGGCGCGTTCTCCCCGCTGATGCGCCTGCACGGCTTCCGCGAGCCGGGCATGCCGCTGGGCCCCGACATGACCGGCGGCCCGAACGAGGTGTGGTCGTACGGCCCGGAGGCCGGCGCGGTCCTGGAGAAGTACCTGCGGCTGCGCGAGCGCCTGCGGCCCTACGTCCTCGATGTCATGCGGGAGGCCCACGAGGAGGGTCTGCCGGTGCTGCGGCCGCTGTTCCTGGAGTTCCCCGAGGACCAGACGGCCTGGACGGTCGACGACGCCTACCTCTTCGGCCGGGACCTCCTGGTGGCCCCGGTGCTGACGGCGGGCGCGACGGCCCGGACGGCGTACCTGCCGGCGGGCGCCCGCTGGACGGACGCGTGGACGGGCGAGTCGTACGAGGGCGGCGTGGCGGTGACGGTGGACGCGCCGCTGGACCGGATCCCGCTGTTCCTGCGGGACGGTGCGGAACTACCGGTCACCGAGTAGCCCGGCCGAATCGCGACGCCTCTCGTCACCGGCCGGTTAATGTCTCAAGTCCGCGGTATGGCAGGCCAGTTGGAGGGGGTAGGCAGTATCCCCTCCACTGTCGCCCACGAAGGGTTCCGTCCCCGTGCCCATGGACCCGCTCCCCCTCACGCTCGCCAATCTGCTCCTCAGACCCGGCTTCCGCGACCGCCGCACACCGGACCGGGCCTTCGACCGGCTGCTCGACGCGGCCGGGCCCGCCGACGGCGACGAGCCGTACACCGACGACTTCCGTCACCTGCTGCGATGTTGGGCGGCGGCCGAACATCTCACCCCGGTCGGCTGGCTGTCCGCGCGCGGGCACGTCGGCCGCCATCTCGCCAACCGGGCCCGGATCCGCCGGCTGCTCGCCGAGCACCCCGAGATCGAGCGCGAGCCCGTCGAGCGCCCCGTCTTCGTGGTGGGCCTGCCCCGCACGGCCACCACGCTCACCCACGGCATCCTCTCCCTCTCCGCCGACCACCGCTGCCCGCTGCTGTGGGAGCTGCTCACCCCCGGCCTCGACCGCACGCCGGAGGAACGCAGGAGAGCGATCACCACCGCCCGCCGTCTGGTCGGCGGCATCAACCTCTTCTCCCCGCGCTTCCGGCACATCCACGACCTGCGCCCCGAGGGCCCGGAGGAGTGCACCTTCGCGCTGCCGCACACCGTGATGCCCCTGTCCCAGGCTGTGATCCCCGGCTACCTGTCCTGGCACGAGAGCCATGACTTCGGCGCCGACTACCGCTACCTCAAGCAGATCTACCAGGTGCTCCAGTACGGCCGCCCGCGCCGCCGCTGGGTGCTGAAGTCACCGCTGCACCTGGAGAACCTGGACGCCCTGCGCGCGGTCTTCCCGGACGCCACGATCGTGTGGACGCACCGCGATCCGGCCACCGCCGTGGCCTCCTTCTGCAGCCTGGTCGAGCACGGCATGACGGTGAACACCCGCCCCGTGGACCCGCACTGGATCGGGGCCACCTGGCTGGAGCTGCTCGCCCGCTCGGCCGCCCGCGGCCTGGCGGCCCGCGCCGCCGTCCCGCGCGAGTCGCTCGTCGACGTGCCGTACTCCTGGCTTGGCGCCGACCCGGCCGCGGGCGCCCCGAAGCTCTACGCGGCCGTCGGCGCCCGCTGGACCGAGGCCGAGGCGGCCCGCCTCCCGGCCGTCGCCGCCCGCCCCCGGGGACGGCGGGTGCACAGCTACGACCTGGCCCGCTACGGCCTGAGCCGGGCGGACGTCGAGCGCGCCTTCGCGGACTACAACGCGCTGCGCGCCGAGGTCGACCGGGCGTGAGCGCGGCAGGGCCGGCCCCGCACCCCACGCCGGGCCGGCCCGGCCGCTCACCAGCCCCACACCCCTCGGTCAACA
>NZ_JBFAXI010000161.1:0-10232 GCF_040680735.1 Streptomyces sp. NPDC051987
TGACGGAGGGTCCGGGCTCCCGGTGCGCTCGGCGCGTGCCTACTGGGTGCGGTTCTCACCGTGGTAGTACTCGAACACCCAGCCGAAGAGACCGATCAGGATGATGGGCGCCGCGAAGTACAGCAGCCACCAGCCGACGGCGACACCGAGGAAGGCCAGCGCGCCGCCGACGCCGAGGGCGAGCGGCTGCCAGCTGTGCGGGCTGAAGAAGCCGATCTCGCCGGCGTCGTCCGCGACGTCGGCCTCCTTGTTGTCCTGGGCACCGGCGTCCACCCGCGAGGCCGTGAAGCCCAGGTAGAAGCCGATCATGATGCACAGGCCGAAGGCCATGAAGAGCGCCGTGGTGCCGGCCGCCTCCTTCGACCACACGCCATAGACGATCGCCATGGCGAGGACGAAGACGCTCAGCCACACGAACAAGCGGCCCTGGATCTTCACTTGCCGGCCTCCTTGCTGCCCGCGACAGCGGCGGCGGCGTGGCCGTGCTCCAGCTGCTCCAGGGCGGCGATCTCAGGGTGGTGCAGGTCGAACGCCGGGGATTCGCTGCGGATCCGCGGCAGGGTGACGAAGTTGTGCCGCGGCGGCGGGCAGGAGGTCGCCCACTCCAGGGAGCGCCCGTAGCCCCACGGGTCGTCGACCTCGACCTTCTTGCCGTACTTCGCCGTCTTCCACACGTTGTAGAGGAACGGCAGGATCGACAGGCCGAGCAGGAAGGAGCTGATCGACGAGATCGTGTTCAGCGTGGTGAAGCCGTCGGCCGCCAGGTAGTCGGCGTACCGGCGCGGCATGCCCTCGGCGCCCAGCCAGTGCTGGACCAGGAACGTGCCGTGGAAGCCGATGAACAGCGTCCAGAAGGTGATCTTGCCGAGCCGCTCGTCGAGCATCTTGCCCGTCATCTTCGGCCACCAGAAGTGGAAGCCGGAGAACATCGCGAAGACGACCGTGCCGAAGACCACGTAGTGGAAGTGGGCGACGACGAAGTACGAGTCGGAGACGTGGAAGTCCATCGGCGGCGAGGCCAGGATGACACCGGTCAGACCACCGAAGGTGAAGGTGATCAGGAAGCCGGCGGCCCAGAGCATCGGTGTCTCGAAGGACAGCGATCCCTTCCACATGGTGCCGATCCAGTTGAAGAACTTCACACCGGTCGGGACCGCGATCAGGAAGGTCATGAAGGAGAAGAACGGCAGCAGGACGCCACCGGTGACGTACATGTGGTGCGCCCACACCGTCACGGACAGGCCGGCGATCGCGATGGTGGCCGCGATCAGACCCATGTAGCCGAACATCGGCTTGCGGGAGAAGACCGGGATGACCTCGGAGATGATGCCGAAGAACGGCAGCGCGATGATGTACACCTCGGGATGGCCGAAGAACCAGAAGAGGTGTTGCCAGAGCAGCGCTCCGCCGTTGGCCGCGTCGAAGACATGTGCCCCGAACTTCCGATCCGCCTCCAGCGCGAACAGCGCGGCGGCGAGGACGGGGAAGGCGAGCAGGACCAGGACGGCGGTCAGCAGCACGTTCCACACGAAGATCGGCATGCGGAACATGGTCATGCCCGGCGCGCGCATGCAGATGATGGTGGTGATGAAGTTGACCGCGCCGAGGATGGTGCCGAAGCCGGAGAAGGCCAGACCCATGATCCACATGTCGGCGCCGATGCCCGGCGAGCGGACGGCGTCGGACAGCGGCGAGTAGGCGAACCAGCCGAAGTCGGCCGCGCCCTGCGGGGTGAGGAAGCCGCCGACCGCGATCGTCGAGCCGAACAGGTAGAGCCAGTAGGCGAACATGTTCAGCCGCGGGAAGGCGACGTCCGGCGCGCCGATCTGGAGCGGCATGATCCAGTTCGTGAAGCCGGCGAACAGCGGCGTCGCGAACATCAGCAGCATGATCGTGCCGTGCATCGTGAACGCCTGGTTGAACTGTTCGTTCGACATGATCTGCAGACCGGGGCGAGCGAGCTCGGCGCGCATCAGCAGCGCCATCACACCGCCGATCAGGAAGAACGCGAACGACGTGACCAGATACAGCGTTCCGATGGTCTTGTGGTCGGTGGTGGTGAGCCACTTGACGACCACGTTTCCGGGCTGCTTGCGCCTGACCGGCAGCTCATCTGCGTAAGAGCCTTCAGCTGCCGCGGCACCCTGGGGTTCGTTGAGGATGCTCACAGGTTGTTCGTCTCCCGGTTCTTCTCGTGGCTCGTCTGCGCGATGCCGGCGGGAATGTAACCGGTCTGCCCCTTCTTGGCGAGGTCCTTGAGGTGCTGCTGGTAACGCTCGGGCGAGACGACCTTCACGTTGAACAGCATCCGGGAGTGGTCGACGCCGCAGAGCTCGGCGCACTTGCCGAGGAAGGTGCCCTCCTGGTTCGGAGTCACCTGGAACGCGTTGGTGTGGCCCGGGATGACGTCCATCTTCATCAGGAACGGCACCACCCAGAAGGAGTGGATGACGTCACGCGAGGTGAGGACGAAGCGGACGGTCTCGCCCTTGGGCAGCCACAGCGTCGGACCGGGGTTGCCGGTCTGCGGGTTCCTCGTGCCCGGCGTGCCGACGTCGTAGACCCCGCCGGCGTTGGCCGGGAACTCGTTCTTGAACCGGTCCGGAATGGCGTCCAGGTTCTTGTCGGTCTTCGCGTCGCCGGTGACACCGTCGACGGGCGTGATGTAGTTGAAGCCCCAGCTCCACTGGAAGCCGACCACGTTGACCGTGACGTCGGGCTTCTTGTCGGTGAGGCTGAGCAGCTTCGTCTCGTCGCGGGCCGTGAAGTAGAACAGCACCGAGACGATGATGAGCGGCACCACCGTGTACAGGGCCTCGATCGGCATGTTGTACCGGGTCTGCGCCGGGACCTCGATCTTGGTGCGGCTGCGCCGGTGGAAGATGGCGCTCCAGATGATCAGACCCCACACCAGCACGCCGACGGCGAGCGCGGCGGCCCAGGAACCCTGCCACAGGGAGAGGATCCGCGGAGCCTCTTCCGTGGTCGGGGTGGGCATACCAAGGCGGGGGAAGTCCTTGTATGTGCAACCGGTAGCGGTCGCCAGGACCAGGCCCGCGGTCATTGCCTGCAGCAGCTTCCGCCGCATCGGGCGCCGCGGCGAGCGGTCGGAGCCGTTGGGACTCACGTAGCGCCTTCCCGAGAGTCTCGCCCGCGCGGTCGGCTGCGGCCTTCTCGCTGGTCGGTCGCCGCCCTGCGTCGGGCAGGGGTTTGGATGTTTATGCGGACCAAACCCTAGCCGACGCCCTTCGGGGGGTCGCGGGGAGGGGGGCATACGCGTCGCCTGTCACTCGGTTGGGGTGGGAATGGGCGCCCAATAGCTCGGGTTGGTGCGGTTTCGTGCGCGGCTGCAGGTGCGTGGGGGCCTGTTCGCGCAGGTCCTCCCCCAGCCTTCGGCCGGGGGTGCCCCTAGCGCCCCTGGGTCGGCTGACCCCGAAGACGTTTTAACGTTGCCGTGTGTCCTACTTCGACGCTGCGTCCGCTGCCCCACTCCATCCCGTCGCTCGGCAGGCGCTGTTGGCCGCCATGGACGACGGGTGGGCCGACCCCTCTCGTCTCTACCGTGAGGGGCGGAAGGCGCGGATGCTGCTGGACGCCGCCCGGGAGGCGGCTGCCGAGGCCGTCGGGTGCCGACCGGACGAGCTGACCTTCACCCCCTCGGGCACCCGTGCCGTACACACGGGCGTCGCGGGCGCGTTGGCCGGGCGGCGCCGGACCGGACGTCACCTGATCGTGTCAGCCGTCGAGCACTCCTCGGTACTCCATTCGGCCGAGGTGTTCGAGGCGGAGGGCGGCCAGGTGAGCCAGGTGCCCGTGGCACGGACGGGAGCGGTGGACGTCGGCTCCTACGCCGCCGCGCTCCGCCCCGACACCGCACTCGCCTGCCTCCAGTCGGCCAACCACGAGGTGGGCACCGTGCAGCCGGTGGCGGAGGTGGCCGAGGTGTGCCGGGCGGCCGGGGTGCCGTTGCTGGTGGACGCGGCGCAGTCGCTGGGGTGGGGCCGGGTGCCGGGCGGCTGGTCGCTGCTGGCGGCGAGTGCGCACAAATGGGGTGGGCCGAGCGGGGTCGGGCTGCTGGTCGTCCGCAAAGGGGTGCGGTTCGCCGTCCAAGGGGCCGCGGACGAACGGGAGTCGGGACGGGCACCCGGTTTCGAGAACCTGCCGGCGATCGTCGCGGCGGCGGCCTCGCTGCGGGCCGTGCGGGCGGAGGCCGAGCAGGAGGCGGTACGGCTCCGGGAGCTGACGGCGCGGATCCGGGCGCGGGTGCCGGAGTCGGTTCCGGACGTGGAGGTGGTGGGGGACGCCGAGCGGCGGCTGCCAGGGATCGTCACCTTCTCCTGTCTCTATGTCGATGGAGAGACGCTGCTGCACGAACTGGACCGGGAGGGCTTCTCGGTGTCGTCCGGGTCGTCCTGCACGAGCAGCACGCTGACGCCGAGCCATGTGCTCAAGGCGATGGGGGTGCTGAGCGAGGGGAACGTGCGGGTGTCGCTGCCGGCGGGGGCGGCCGAGGAGGATGTGGAGCGGTTCCTGGAGGTGTTGCCGGGGGTGGTGGCGGGGGTGCGGGAGAAGCTGGGCGCGCCGGTGTCGACGGCGGCCGTGCCGCAGACCGAGGAGGTCCTGGTCGACTCCCTGGGCAAGCGGTGCCCGATCCCGGTCATCGAGCTCGCGAAGGTCATCGGCACCGTGCCGGTGGGCGGCAGGGTGCGGGTCCTGTCGGACGACGAGGCCGCACGACTCGACATCCCCGCATGGTGCGAGATGCGGGGCCAGGAGTACGTGGGTGAGGAGAAGGCGGAACGAGGGGCCGCTTTCGTCGTCCGGCGCGTGTCCTGACCTGAAGGGGCGCGGGGCTGTGCCCGTACGCGGCTCCGCCGCGGGGCGCGACCAGCCCCCACGCACCCGCACCCGCACCCGCACCCGGCGACGTCAGACCAGGTGCCCGCGAACCTCTTCCGCCGCCTCGTCCCCGTACGCCTTGGCGAACCGCTCCATGAAGTGCCCGCGCCGCAGCTGGTACTCCTGGGTGCCCACCGTCTCGATGACGAGAGTCGCCAGCATGCAGCCCACCTGGGCCGCCCGCTCCAGCGGGACCCCCCACGCGAGACCGGAGAGGAACCCGGCGCGGAACGCGTCGCCCACGCCCGTGGGGTCGGCCTTGCGCTCCTCGTCGGGGCAGCCGACCTCGACGGCCTCCTCGCCGGTCTTCTCGATCCTCACGCCCCGCGCGCCCAGCGTCGTGACCCGGTGGCCGACCTTCGCGAGGATCTCCTCGTCGCTCCAGCCGGTCTTCGTCTCGATGAGCCCCTTCTCGTACTCGTTGGAGAAGAGGTACGTCGCGCCCTCCAGCAGTGTCCGGATCTCGTCGCCGTTCATCCGGGCGATCTGCTGGGAGAAGTCGGCGGCGAAGGGGATGTTCCTCGCCCGGCACTCCTCCGTGTGGCGGAGCATGCCCTCCGGGTCGTCCGCGCCGATCAGGACCAGGTCGAGTCCGCCCACCCGGTCGGCCACCGTCTTGAGCTCGATCAGCCGGGCCTCGCTCATCGCGCCCGTGTAGAAGGAGCCGATCTGGTTGTGGTCGGCGTCGGTCGTGCACACGAAGCGCGCGGTGTGCAGGGTCTCGGAGATGCGGACGGACTCCGTGTCCACGCCGTTGCGGTCGAGCCACGCGCGGTACTCGTCGAAGTCGAAGCCCGCCGCGCCGACCAGGATCGGCCGGGTGCCGAGCTGTCCCATGCCGAACGCGATGTTCGCGCCGACGCCGCCCCGGCGTACGTCCAGGTTGTCGACCAGGAAGGAGAGCGAGACCGTGTGCAGCTGGTCCGCGACGAACTGGTCGGCGAACCGGCCGGGGAAGGTCATGAGGTGGTCGGTGGCGATGGAGCCGGTGACTGCGATGCGCACGGCTGGGACTCTCCTGAGGGGGAGGCGTTATTGACAGTTAACGCTACCGGGTCGTCGTGGGCCCGCTGAAGGTGCCAAAACTACCCGATAGTAGATCTTTCTTCGCGGCACCCGGCGTGCTTACGGTTCCGTCATGACGAACCTCAAGGTCCACGCCCCCGCTCCGGCCGACCTCGACGGCGATCTGGCCTCGCTGCGCGGGGACTGCGCCCGGATGGCCCGGCACTGGGCGGTTCCCGATCACAGCGATGCCCGTCCGGTGTCGCCGTCACTCATCCACGGGGTGACCGTGCCGAAGAAGTCCGCCAGGCTGCTGGACGCGATGTCCGACTACGGGGACTGAGTCTCCGCCCGGCGCGTTTTCCGGGAACCGCGCGCCCCGCTCCCGCGTCCCACCGCCGTCCCCTGTGAAGGGGAGGCGGGATACGACACGGCAAGGAGCGATGCGGTGAAGAGCGAGCGACCCGAGAACGACGACGACGCGGCCGCGGGCAGCACCGGGGAGCCCCCCGAGGACCAGCAGTCCACGGAGTCGCCGAAGGCCGACGCGACCGCCGAGGCCGAGACGACCACCGAGGCCGCCGAAGCCGACGCCCAGCCCCTCGCGGAGTCCGCCGCCGACGCCGTACCAGACGTCCCGGAACCGAAGGAGGCCACCGAGGCCGCCCCGGAGCCCGCGGAGTCCCCCACCGACCTGGAAGCGACCGGCCCGGCTCACGAACCGGCGCCCGGCCCCGCGCCCGCGGCCGACACCGAAGCCGGGGTGGACACCGAAGCAGCCGAAGCCGACGCCCAGCCCCTCGCCAAGTCCGGCGCGGACGCCGTGGCGGAAGTCCCGGAAACGGAGGAGGCGGCCGAGGCCGCCCCGCAGGCCTCGCAATCCCCCGCCGAGCCGGGAGTGCCTGCTCCGGGGCCCGGGGCGGACAGTGATGATCTCGGCGGCGCGCGGCGCCGCTCGCCCGTGCTTGTCGTCGTCTCCGTGGCCGCCGCCGTTCTTCTGGTCGGCGGAGGTGGCGCCTACCTCGCCGCGCACACCGGCTCGGGCTCCGGTGCCGGCGCCGGTTCCGGCGGTACGGCCGGCGGTGCCACTCCCCCGCCGCTCGCCCTCGACGGCTACTCCTCCGGCGGGAACCGCATAGCCCCGGGCGAGCCGAACCCCTACGGCGTGACCTACCGGGCGAGCGGGAGCCTTCCCGCCGGCCCCGGCTCGGCCGCCGTCTACCAGCCCTCGGGTGACGTCTCCAGGGACCGGGTCGCCGCGCTCGCGAAGGCGCTCGGTATCGAGGGGGCCCCGGTGGCCGAGGGCCAGCTCTGGAAGGTCGGCACCGACAACGACGGCTCGGGGGGAAGCCTCCAGGTGAACCGGACCGCCCCGGGCATCTGGACGTACAGCCGCTACGCGCCCGGCACCGACAACTGCAAGACCGGCGCGGTGTGCGCGCAGGACCCGGCGGCGCCGGCCGGGGACCCGGTGAGCGTCGCCGCCGCACAGAAGGCGGCGGCGCCGGTGCTGAAGGCGCTCGGGCAGGACGACGCGAAGCTCGACGCGAGCCAGGTGATGGGCACCCAGCGGGTGGTGAACGCCGAACCGGAGGTCGGCGGGCTGCCGACGTACGGCTGGTCGACCGGGCTGACCGTCAGCAGGCAGGGCGAGGTGGTCGGCGGCAACGGGCTGCTGGCGACGCCGGCGAAGGGCGCCACCTATCCGGTCCTGAGCGCCGCGAAGACGCTGGCCCTGCTGAACGCGGCGCCGGGCATCGGCCGCCGGATGGGCATCGGCGGCTGCACCAGTGCCGTACCGCTGAAGGACCGGCTGGAGCAGCCCTGCGCCGCGTCGTCGCCGTCCGCGTCCTCGGCCGTGATCGACAGGGCGGTGTTCGGGCTGGCGGCGCAGTCGGTCGGCGGCCGGCAGGCCCTGGTGCCGTCCTGGCTGTTCCAGGTGCGCGGCGCGGCGGCCTCGTACACCGTCAGCTATCCGGCCGTGGACCCGAAGTACCTGGCGTCGGCGTCGACCCCGTCGGCGAGCCCGAGCGCCGCGCCGAAGGACGTGAAGGTGGACGGTTACACGGCCGACGGCCGTGACCTCACCGTCGCGTTCACCGGCGGGGTGTGCGCCGACTACAAGGCGACGGCGGACGAGGGCGCGGGGCAGGTGGTGGTGAAGGTGACCGCGACGCCCTGGCCGGACAAGATCTGCGTGCTGATCGCCAAGCAGTACCACCAGACGGTCCGCCTGCACGCCCCCCTGGACGGCCGGAAGGTGGTCGGCACGGACGGCGGGGCCGTCCCGAAGGAGAAGGCGACGAGGCTCGACCCGCAGGTGGGCTGAGCACCCACGCGCACGAAGGCGGCGGCCCCTCACCAGGAGGAGCCGCCGCCTTCTTCGTGCCGTTCGGCCCTGGGCTCAGCTGAAGGAGTCGCCGCAGGCGCAGGAGCCGGTCGCGTTCGGGTTGTCGATCGTGAAGCCCTGCTTCTCGATGGTGTCGACGAAGTCGATCGACGCGCCGCCCAGGTACGGAGCGCTCATGCGGTCGGTGACGACCTTGACTCCGCCGAAGTCCTTGACGACGTCGCCGTCGAGGGAACGCTCGTCGAAGAAGAGCTGGTAGCGCAGGCCGGAGCAGCCACCGGGCTGGACGGCGACGCGCAGGGCGAGGTCGTCACGCCCTTCCTGGTCGAGCAGGGCCTTGACCTTGGCCGCGGCGGCGTCGCTCAGGATGATGCCGTCGGTGGCGGTGCTGGTCTCGTCCGATACGGACATCTACATCTCTCCCGGGTTGTACGGAGACTGCTTGCCGACGAGTGCAACCGGCGGGTCCGCTGATTCATTCCGGGCCGGCGTGCGCGTTCTCGCGTTTTCCTACCTCTTCATGCTCGCACATACCCGGCGCCGGGATTGATGTCACATCGACGCTATGGCCATCGTCAAAGTGACGTGAAGCGGTTATGATAGATAGCGTCAGAACGACGAAAAGTAGAAAGGGTGCGTGTCGTGACCACCGCCCAGACCACGGAACTCGACGTACAGCCGACTCCGCTCGCCCTGCTGCTGCTCGGCCGTGAGGCCGACCCGAAGAGCGAGCGGGGCGTCGAGTGTCCCGGCGACCTGCCCTCCCCGTCCGACCCGGACCTGGTGGCACGTGCCCGCGCGGCCAAGGAGAAGCTCGGCGACAAGGTCTTCGTGCTCGGCCACCACTACCAGCGCGACGAGGTCATCCAGTTCGCCGACGTCACGGGCGACTCCTTCAAGCTGGCCCGGGACGCGGCCGCCCGCCCGGAGGCCGAGTACATCGTGTTCTGCGGCGTGCACTTCATGGCGGAGTCGGCCGACATCCTGACCTCGGACGACCAGAAGGTGGTCCTGCCGGACCTGGCGGCGGGCTGCTCGATGGCGGACATGGCCACCGCCGAGCAGGTCGCCGAGTGCTGGGACGTGCTGACCGAGGCCGGGATCGCCGAGCAGGTGGTCCCCGTCTCGTACATGAACTCGTCCGCGGACATCAAGGCGTTCACGGGCAGGCACGGCGGCACCATCTGCACCTCGTCGAACGCCAAGCGCGCGCTCGAGTGGGCCTTCGAACAGGGCGAGAAGGTCCTGTTCCTGCCCGACCAGCACCTGGGCCGCAACACCGCCGTCCGGGACATGGGCATGTCCCTGGACGACTGCGTGGTCTACAACCCGCACAAGCCGAACGGCGGCCTCACCGCCGACCAGCTGCGCGACGCGAAGATGATCCTGTGGCGCGGCCACTGCTCGGTGCACGGCCGCTTCTCGCTGGACTCGGTCGACGACGTGCGCGCGCGCATCCCGGGCGTCAACGTCCTCGTCCACCCGGAGTGCCGGCACGAGGTCGTGGCGGCGGCGGACTACGTCGGCTCGACCGAGTACATCATCAAGGCCCTGGAGGCCGCGCCGGCCGGTTCCAAGTGGGCCATCGGCACGGAGCTGAACCTGGTCCGCCGCCTCGCGAATCGTTTCGCCCCCGAGGGCAAGGAGATCGTCTTCCTCGACAGGACGGTCTGCTTCTGCTCCACCATGAACCGCATCGACCTCCCCCACCTGGTGTG
Organism: Streptomyces sp. NPDC051987; assembly: GCF_040680735.1. Lineage (NCBI taxonomy): Bacteria > Bacillati > Actinomycetota > Actinomycetes > Kitasatosporales > Streptomycetaceae > Streptomyces > Streptomyces sp. NPDC051987. The sequence continues at coordinate 9,973 of NZ_JBFAXI010000161.1, forward strand.
GACCCTGGAGTCGCTGGCCGAGGGCAACCTGGTCAACCGGATCGAGGTCGACCAGGAGACCGAGGCGTTCGCCAAGCTCGCCCTGGAGCGGATGCTGGCGCTGCCGTAGCCGTGCGGTCCGGCCGTCACCCCGAGCCGGACTCCCGCTCGGGGTGCGCCGGATCGAGACGGAACCGCGCAGTGCGGCGGCCGGGTACCGACGGGTTCGGTGTACGCGGCGTCGGCCGACGTGTCCAGGGGAGCGGGCGTCTCGCTGACGG
>NZ_JBFAXI010000162.1:0-10127 GCF_040680735.1 Streptomyces sp. NPDC051987
GGGGCGACGGCGGTGGCGCTCCGGAGGGCTACTGGATGACGCTGATCGTCTGGGCGGCCGACGACTCGGCGGCCGACCAGGCGGAGTGGTCGTTCAGCGCGGCGGACTCGTTGTGGGCGTTGACGGTGGCGATGTGCTTGGTGACGTTGACCGTCTTGCCGAAGCTGAACTTCAGGCGGCCCAGGGCCTCACGGCCCGGCAGCAGCTCGGCGGACTCGTTCTCCAGCTCGTTCATGTCCATGCTCATGACGGATGTCCCTTCGTTTCGTGCGCGGTGAGGTTGAGGTCGATCTCGGTGCCGGCGCCGTGCGCCAGGGCGGTACTACTGCTGGATGCTGATGCTCTGTCCGGCGCCGGAGTCGGCCACCGACCACGACGAGTGGTCGTTCAGCGCGGCGGACTCGTTGTGGGCGTTGACGGTGGCGATGTGCTTGGTGACGTTGACCGTCTTGCCGAAGCCGAACTTCAGGCGGCCCAGGGCCTCACGGCCCGGCAGCAGCTCGGCGGACTCGTTCTCCAGCTCGTGGGCGTCCATCATGATCGTTTCCCCCTCAGGGATAGACATTTCCGATCGGATCGAGTCAGGTTCCCCCCGGACTCTGTCCAATCTGGTCGGACGTGCTGTCCAACGAGATTGGACACTAGGCCCTCGGGAACCCACCGCGCAACCCCTTTGGAAAATCACCCTCTCGGCCGATCGCCTACCCGACCGTAGAATCGGCCGCGACAGGGCGATCCCCCGCCGGCGGCGAGCAGGAAGTGACGGTCAGTGGCCAACGCACTGCAGCAGTTGATCCGTGAGCGCCTCGACCGCAAGGGCTGGTCCTACGGCGACGTGGCGCGGCGCGGCGGCATTCCCCGCTCCACCGTCCACCACCTGGCCACCACCGACCGCGTGGTCCGCATGCCCCAGGCGACCACCCTGGAGGGCCTGGCCAAGGGGCTGGAGATCCCGCTGGAGGCGGTGCGCCGCGCCGCCGCCGAGGCCTGCGGGATCCACGTGTACGACACCTCGCCGGCCGCCGGCCCGGAGGGCACCGCCGACGCCGGCGCCGCCGATCCCGAGGTCGCGCTGCTCATCGCCAGTGTCCAGAAACTGTCGGCGGACGACCGCCGGCACGTCAGCGCGCTCGTGGAGTCCCTGCTGGACCGCGCGCCCCGGGAGAAGTGAGCGTCGGCGTCACACTCCCGGGTGTATTTCGGTCAACTCGGGTAAAGAATCCGACTCCGTAAGAAACCGTCCAGCCCCGGGACTAGTCTCTCGTCCTGCCCGGGACGCGAGAGCCGCACGACCACGGGCTCTCAGGGGGACATGTGTTGTTCGTGCACGGCGGACCGGCGACGGCCGTGGTCCGCAAACCCGACGGCGAGTCGGTCGTCCTGCTCTCCGGGGAACTGCCCGAGGTGCTGACCGACGCCTCGGTCACCGAACTCCTGGACCTGGCAGCCGCCATCCTCGACCCGGGCGAACTCGCCCTCTTCGAGGAGTGCCTGCGCACCCTGCGCCGCAACGGCATGCGCGCGGGCCGCCGCATCGAGGTGGACGGCGCCGTCCTGACCGTCTACGAAGGGTGAGCCGCCCGGTGTCCGCCTCGCGGCCCGCCGGGCGGTCGGACTGGGTGTCAGGCGCTCACCCGCTCGCGCGAGCGGCTCGGGGAAGGCGTGCGCCGACGGTGCGCCGGCGACGCGCGCGAGGTGACACCGCCAACCGGTCATGCCGACAGGTAAGCCGCAATGGCAGCGTAAGTGCCCGGAACCGGACTTGAACCGGTACGCCCGCGAGGGGCAGCGAGGTTTAAGCTCGCCGTGTCTGCATTCCACCATCCGGGCAGGCCATGGGCTCCGCTACGAGGCTCCGACCCTATCGGGAGGCGTCCCCCGAACAGCGGACGGACGACCCGATGTTGTCTTATTTTATTGAGGTCTGAGGGAGCATCAGCCCCCGGAACGAGCCATCCGCACTTGCCAATAGCGTTACGCGCGGTGGGTGCGCGCGTACACGGAATGACGGAATTTCACCGTCCGAACAAGGGGGCTCCACCTGTTCTCGACGACCGGGAGCCCCCGCTTCCGGGTCCGGTCTCGGGGTTCGGTGTCATCCCCAGGTATGACGCGGCGCCCCGCCGGTCCCCCCTTGGTCGCCCCCGGAACCGGAACTGCGGCTGACTACACGGGCCGGTCCGGCCGAGACGATGGTGCGGTCCCCGTGAACGCCGTCGTCCCGACAGGAGCACCCTTCCGTGTCCACCACACCCTCCCCCCGACTTCGTCCGGGGGTGCCCTCAGCCGACCGGCGGACCACCTCCGTGGCCGCCCGTGCCACGGACCTCTCGAAGATCTACGGCCAGGGCGAGACCCAGGTGGTCGCCCTGGACCGGGTCACCGTCGAGTTCCGGCAGGCCGAGTTCACCGCGATCATGGGACCGTCCGGCTCCGGCAAGTCCACGCTGATGCACTGCGTGGCCGGTCTCGACACCTTCTCCTCGGGTTCCGTGCGGATCGGCGACACCGAGCTGGGCTCCCTGAAGGACAAGCAGCTGACCAAGCTGCGCCGGGACAAGATCGGGTTCATCTTCCAGGCGTTCAACCTGCTGCCGACGCTGACCGCGCTGGAGAACATCACCCTCCCGATGGACATCGCGGGGCGGAAACCGGACAAGCAGTGGCTGGACTCCGTGATCGAGATGGTCGGTCTGCGGGACCGGCTCGGCCACCGTCCCTCGCAGCTCTCCGGCGGCCAGCAGCAGCGCGTCGCCGTGGCCCGCGCGCTCGCCTCCCGGCCGGAGATCATCTTCGGTGACGAGCCGACCGGCAACCTCGACTCCCGCTCCGGCGCCGAGGTCCTGGGCTTCCTGCGCAACTCGGTGCGGGAGCTCGGCCAGACGGTCGTCATGGTCACCCACGACCCGGTGGCGGCGTCGTACGCGGACCGCGTGGTCTTCCTCGCCGACGGCCGGATCGTCGACGAGATGTACCGTCCGACGGCCGACACCGTGCTCGACTTCATGAAGCAGTTCGACGCGAAGGGCCGGACCAGCTGATGTTGCGCACCGCCCTGCGCAACGTCCTCGCGCACAAGGCCCGGCTGCTGATGACCGTGCTCGCCGTCATGCTCGGCGTCGCGTTCGTCTCCGGCACCCTCGTCTTCACCAACACCATCTCGGACGCCTACCAGAACAGCTCCGCCAAGGGCTTCAAGGGCGTCGACGTCGCCGTCACCGCCCGGAGCCAGGCGGACAAGGGCAACACCATAGGCAAGACCCCGGACCTCACGCAGGCCCTCCTCGACAAGGCCGCGCGGGTCCCCGGGGCCGCCTCCGCCACCGGCGTCGTCTCCGGCTTCACCGCGATCGCCGACAAGGACGGCAAGCTGATCGGCGGCGGCTGGCAGTCCGAGGGCGGCAACTACTGGGGCACCGAGGACACCCGCTACCCGCTGGTCAGCGGTCACGCGCCGCGCGGCGCGGACGAGGTGCTGATCGACTCCAGGACCGCCGAGCGGGCCGGTTACCGGGTCGGCGACACCGTGCGCATCTCGGTCGACGGTCCGGTCCTCACCCCGACCGTCGCCGGCGTCTTCACCACCGACGACGGCAACGTGGCGGCCGGCGGCAGCCTCGCCCTGTTCGACACGGCGACCGCGCAGCACCTGTTCGGCAAGAAGGGCGCGTACGACGAGATCGACGTGACCGCGAAGTCCGGCACCGGCCAGGCCGCCCTCAAGTCACAGCTGGACGCGGCCCTGCCGCAGAAGCTCGTGGAGACCACGACGGGGCAGAAGCTCGCCGACGACCAGGCGCAGCAGATCTCCAGCAGCATGAGCGGCCTGCGCTCGGGCCTGCTCGTCTTCGCCGGCATCGCGCTGTTCGTCGGCACGTTCATCATCGCCAACACCTTCACCATGCTGGTCGCCCAGCGCACCAAGGAACTGGCGCTGCTGCGGGCGGTGGGCGCCTCCCGCCGCCAGGTCACCCGCTCGGTGCTGATCGAGGCGTTCGTGGTCGGCGCGGTCGCCGGGGTGACCGGTCTGGTCGCGGGCATCGGCATCGGCGCCGGACTGCGCTCGCTGCTCGGCTCGTTCGGCGCGACCGTCCCGGACGGCCCGCTGGTGGTCAGCCCCGGCACGGTGGCCGCCGCGCTCGGCGTCGGCGTCGTCATCACCATGCTGGCCGCCTGGCTGCCTGGCCGCCGGGCCGCGAAGATCCCGCCGGTGGCCGCGATGAGCGCCCTGCACGCCGCCCCGACCACCAGGTCGCTGGTGCTGCGCAACACGATCGGCGCCCTGTTCTCGGCGGCGGGCGTGGTGGTGATCCTGGCGGCGACCACGATGAACGGCAGCGACGGCCAGGCCCCGATGGGGCTCGGGGCCGTTCTGCTCATCATCGGCGTCTTCGTGCTGACCCCGCTGCTGTCCCGTCCGCTGATCGCGGCCGCGGCCCCGCTGCTGCGCGGCTTCGGGGTCGCCGGCAAGCTCGCCCGGCAGAACTCGGTGCGCAACCCGCGCCGTACCGCCGCCACCGCCTCCGCGCTGATGATCGGCCTGACCCTGATCACCGGCATGACGGTGATGGCGGGCAGCCTGCAGAAGTCCATCGACAGGATGGCGAGCTCGGCGATCCGCGCCGACTACATCGTCTCGATGGCCAACGGCCACGCGCTCTCCCCCGACGTGGCGAAGAAGGTCGCGGCGACCGACGGCGTGACCGCCTCCAGCCCGCTCAGCAACGCGGTCTCCCGCATCGACGGCGAGACCGAGTTCCTGACCGGCGTCGACGGCTCGGCGATCGGGAAGCTCACCGACCTCACGGTGGACAGCGGCGCCTTCAGGGTGGGCGGCTCGGACGTCGCCGTGGACGACGACACCGCCACGTCGCACGGCTGGAAGGCCGGCTCGGTCTTCACCGTCCACTACGAGGACGGGAAGTCGCAGCGGCTGACGGTCGCCGGGGTCTACGAGGGCAACCAGGTGATCCGCGGGATCATGCTCGACAGCGCCACCCTGACCCCGCACGAGACCGACCCCGCCGACATGCAGGTCATGGTCAGGACGGCGGGCGGCGCGTCGAGCACGACCAAGGACAGGCTGGAGAAGGCCCTCGGCTCCAACCCGGCGATCAAGGTCCAGGACAAGCAGGACCTGTCGAACTCCATCGCGCAGGCGTTCACACTGATCCTCAACATGGTCTACGGCCTGCTCGCGATGGCGGTGATCGTCGCCGTGCTCGGGGTCGTCAACACGCTGGCCATGTCGGTGTTCGAACGCTCCCAGGAGATCGGCATGCTCCGCGCGATCGGCCTGGACCGCACGGCGGTCAAGCGGATGGTCCGCCTGGAGTCCCTGGTCATCTCCCTGTTCGGCGGGGTGCTGGGCATCGGCCTGGGCGTGTTCTTCGGCTGGGCGGCCGGGCAGCTGGTCGGCTCGCGGATGCCGACGTACGAACTGGTGCTGCCCTGGGCCCGGATGGCGGTCTTCCTGCTGCTGGCCGGCACGGTCGGCGTGCTGGCGGCCCTGTGGCCGGCCCGGCGCGCGGCGAAGCTGAACGTGCTGGCGGCGATCAAGGCCGAGTAGCCGACGGCGGCAGGCACGGCGAAGGGGCCCCACGCCCGCCGCGGGGCCCCTTCCGCGTGCCGTCAGTTCCAGGTGCGAGTGCGCAGCGGCAGCCCGGAGGCGCCCGAGTCCGGGGTCCGGACGGCCAGCACCTGGTTGACGCCGATGCGGTTGCGTTCGAAGGCGAGCGCGCAGGCGGCCATGTAGAGCCGCCAGACGCGGGCCCGGCCGGGGCCGGCCAGCCGCATGGCACGCGGCCACTCGGCCTCCAGGTTGGCCACCCACCGGCGCAGGGTGAGCGCGTAGTGCTCGCGGATCGACTCCACGTCCCGCACCTCGAAGCCGGCCCGCTCCAGCTGGGTGACGGTGGTGCCGATCGGGGCGAGCTCGCCGTCCGGGAAGACGTAGGCGTCGATGAACTCGTCGACGTGGTACGCCGACTCGTCGCCCTGCGGCCGCCGGGCGATCTGGTGGTTGAGCAGCCGTCCGCCGGGCTTCAGGAGCCCGTACAGCTCCCGGGCGTACTCCAGGTAGCGCTCGGATCCGACGTGCTCGGCCATCCCGATCGACGAGATCGCGTCGTACGGCCCGTCCCGGACGTCCCGGTAGTCCTGGACCCTGATCTCCACCCGGTCCGTCAGACCCTCGTCAGCGACCCGTTTACGGGCGTACGCGGCCTGCTCCTGGGAGAGGGTGACCCCGACGACGCTCACGCCGTGCTCCCGGGCCGCGTGGATCGCCATGGAGCCCCAGCCGCAGCCGACGTCGAGCAGCCGCTGACCGGGGGTCAGGCCGAGCTTGGCGCTGACGAGTTCGAGCTTGTCGCGCTGCGCGCCCTCCAGCGTCCCGCCGTCCTCCCAGTAGGCGCACGAGTAGACCATCGACGGGCCGAGGACGAGCTCGTAGAAGTCGTTGCCCACGTCGTAGTGGTGGCTGATGGCCCGCCTGTCGCTGTGGCGGGTGTGCAGATGGCGGGGTCTGCGGACCTCCTCGCGGGGCGGGGCCGGCGGGAGGGGCGGTCCGGCGAGCCTGAGCAGGTCCCGGACGGCCCGCCGTACGGCGGGATCGCGCAGCGCCTGGAGGACGGTACGGCCGTCGTCCTCGCGCTCCCAGATCAGACCGGACATCGCCCCGAGGGCGCCGTAGAGGTCCCCCTCGATGTCCAGGTCACCGGCGACCCAGGCGCGGGCGAGGCCCAGTTCGCCCGGCTTGAACAGCATGTGACGCAGAGCCCGCCGATTGCGGATCACGAGCGCCGGCGCGCCCGGCGGCCCGGCCTGCGACCCGTCCCAGACCCGCAGCCGCACCGGGAGCGGGACTCCCAGCACCTGCTCGGCAACACTCCTCAGCCGCGACGCGGCGTCGGCCATGGCGCACACCTCCAAGACGTCGATCCCGGATGCCGGTTACCACGTAAACACCGTGAGGCCGCCGGCGCAGTCCCGCAAAGGAGTTACGACTGGGCAAAACAGGTGTACCTGACAGGTAGTCGGTTCGGCTCCCGGAAACGCCGAAGGACCTCCCGCACCACGGATGGCGGGAGGTCCTTCGGGTGGTTCAGCGACCGGTGACCGGGGTCAGGAGGCCTTGGCCTTCTCCTCGGCCTTCGCGGCGGCGACCGGCGCGGGCTTGGCGGCCTCGTAGAACTCCTCGCGGGGGTTCTCCATGGCGCCCAGGGACACGACCTCGCGCTTGAGGAACATGCCGAGCGTCCAGTCGGCGAAGATGCGGATCTTGCGGTTCCAGGTCGGCATCGCCAGACCGTGGTAGCCACGGTGCATGTACCAGGCCAGCCGGCCCTTGAGCTTGATCTTGGTCTTGCCCAGGACGATCATCGCGACGCCCTTGTGCAGACCCAGACCGGCGACCGCGCCCTTGTTGGCGTGGCTGTACTCCTTCTGCGGGAAGCCCCGCATGCCGGAGACCACGTTGTCGCCGAGGACCTTGGCCTGCCGCAGCGCGTGCTGCGCGTTCGGCGGGCACCAGGCGTTCTCGACCCCGGCCTTGCGGGCGGCGACGTCCGGCACCTGGGCGTTGTCGCCCGCGGCCCAGATGTAGTCGGTGCCCTGCACCTGGAGGGTCGGCGCGGTGTCGACGTGACCGCGGGGGCCGAGCGGCAGGCCGAAGCGGGCCAGCGCCGGGTTCGGCTTGACGCCGGCCGTCCAGACGATCGTGTTGGAGTCGACCTCCAGGCCGTTCTTCAGCACCACGTGGCCGCCGACGCAGGAGTCCATCGAGGTGGAGAGGTAGATCTCCACGCCGCGGCTCTCCAGGTGCTCCTTGCCGTACAGGCCGAGCTTGGGGCCGACCTCGGGCAGGATCTTGTCGGCGGCGTCGACGAGGATGAAGCGCATGTCCTCGCGGGACACGTTCTTGTAGTACTTGGCGGCGTCGCGGGCCATGTCCTCGACCTCGCCGATGGTCTCCGCGCCGGCGAAGCCGCCGCCGACGAAGACGAAGGTGAGCGCCTTGCGGCGGATCTCCTCGTCGGTCGTGGAGTCGGCCTTGTCCAGCTGCTCGAGGACGTGGTTGCGCAGGCCGATGGACTCCTCGATGCCCTTCATGCCGATGCCCTGCTCGGCGAGGCCGGGGATCGGGAAGGTGCGGGAGACCGCGCCGAGCGCGATGACCAGGTAGTCGAAGGGCAGCTCGTACGCCTCGCCGACGAGCGGCGCGATCGTGGCGACCTTCCGGTCCTGGTCGATGGTGGTGACCCGGCCGGTGAGGACCTCCGCCTTCGGCAGCACGCGTCGCAGCGGGACGACGACATGCCGGGGGGAGATGCTGCCGGCGGCGGCTTCGGGGAGGAAGGGCTGGTAGGTCATGTACGACCGGGGGTCGACGACCGTGACGGTCGCCTCGCCGTAGCGCATCTTCTTGAGGATGCGCCGAGCTGCGTACAGGCCTACGTACCCACCGCCTACTACGAGGATCCTGGGACGCTCCGTGGTGCTCATGGCATCGAGTATCCACCCGCCCCGAGGGGGCCGCTCGTGCGCCCCTTCACAAGCTTTCCCAGGGGGCGTGCTACACTCCGCCGCCCACGTGACGCAGGTCATGGTCGGCGACGGGAACCCACTTCCGATACGCCCCGTTGTCAATGCCGCGTGAGCTGCTCCTCCAGGCTTCCGGGGGCACCCTGAAGGCCCCCGATGTCACCCTCACGAGTACCTCCCGACACACCTCCGAAACGCTCTCCTGAGCACGCGCTCGGGCCCGTTGAGCCCCCGAACGGCCCAAGAGCCCCCGCCGGAGCCCCCACCTGCGCCGAATTCCTTGTGAAGAACTTCACGAAGCTTTCCGCCGAGGTGTCGTGGCACGGCGTGTCACAGGCTGTTCGGGGCGCTCACCCGTCGATTCGCATGCTCATCCGAGGATGGATCACGCCGACCTATGGGTCAGGCGACGGACCAGGCGATGCCGTCCAGAATGTCGTGCTCGCTCACCACGACCTCCTCGGCACCCACCCGTTCCATGATCGACTGCAGGACGAGCGCGCCGGCGGCGATGACGTCGACGCGGCCGGGGTGCATGGAGGGGATCGCGGCCCGCTCCGCGTGGGTGGAGCGCAGCAGCCACTCGGTGATCTCCCGGACCCGGACGTAGGGGATGCGGGAGTGGTGGATGGCCGCGGAGTCGTACTCCGGCAGGTTCTGGTGGATGGCCGAGAGGGTGGTGACGGACCCGGCGAGACCGACCAGGGTGCGGGCCTCGCGCAGCGGCACGGTCTCCTCCGCGAGGTCGAGGGCGCGCTCGATGTCGGCCCACATGGAGGCGGTCTCGGCCTCGGTGGGCGGGTCGCTGACCCGGCCCTCGTGCACGAGGTGCCGCTCGGTCATCCGCACGCACCCCACGTCCACGGACCGCGCGGCCCGCACGTGCGCGTCGCCCACCACGAACTCCGTGGAGCCGCCGCCGATGTCCACGACGAGGAACGGCTTGGCGAGGTCGGCGCGCCCCGTCAGCTCCCTCGTCGCGCCCGTGAAGGAGAACTCGGCCTCCTGGTCGCCGCTGATGACCTCCGGCTCGACGCCGAGGATGTCCAGCACGCCGCGCACGAACTCGTCCCGGTTCTCGGCGTCACGGGACGCCGACGTGGCCACGAACCGCACCCGCTCCGCCCCGTACTCCTTGATGACCGCGGCGTACTCCCGGCAGGCCGCGAACGTCCGCTGCAGCGCCTCCGGCGCGAGCCGCCCGGTCCGGTCCACCCCCTGCCCGAGCCGTACGATCACCATCCGCCGGTCCAGATCGACGAGCTCCCCCGTCTCCGGGTTCGCGTCGGCGACGAGCAGCCGGATGGAGTTGGTGCCACAGTCGATGGCGGCGACGCGGGTCATGACGGTGGGTTCCTTGTCTGTTCGCGGCCTCTCGGCCGACCGGGTCGGGTCGGGTCGGGTCGACGGCCATTCAACCGAGTCGGGTCGGCGGCCGTTCACCCGAGCGGGCTCGGGCCGGGTCGGCGGCCGTTCGGCCGAGCGGGGTCGGGCCGGGTCGGCGGCCGTTCGGCCGAGCGGGGTCGGGCCGGGTCGGCGGCCGTTCGGCCGAGCGGGGTCGGGCCGGGTCGGCGGCCGTTCGG
>NZ_JBFAXI010000163.1:0-9758 GCF_040680735.1 Streptomyces sp. NPDC051987
CAGGGTCTCGTCGCCGCTCGGGAAGAACAGCGGCATCACCGCCGAAGGCTGGGGGAGGAACTGCGCGACCGGCCACGACGCGGCCGCAGCCGACAGCCGGCCAGTCGGGGCGCTCCCGGCGGAGCGCTCACGTGCCGACGGCCCGCCGCGGAAGCGGCGAGGAGTAGACGACGCTAGTCGTCACCGAGCCCAGCGCGCCGATGCGGCCGGAGATCTCCTCCAGGTGGCGCATCGAGCGGGCGGTGACCTTGATGACGAAGCAGTCGTCGCCCGTGACGTGGTGCGCCTCCAGGATCTCGGGGGTGGCGGCGACCAGGTCGTGGAAGGGCTTGTAGTTGCCGTTCGGGTAGCGCAGCCGGACGAACGCGAGGATCGGCAGACCGAGGCGCTCCGGGTCCACCACCGCCGCGTACCCCTGGATCACGCCCGCCTCCTCCAGCCGGCGCACCCGCTCGGTCACCGCGCTCGGGGACATCGCCACCTCCCGCGCCAGTTCGGCGAAGCTGGCCCGGCCGTCGCGCTGGAGGACGTCGAGGATGCGGCGGTCGGTGGCGTCCGGGGAAAACTCGGTCATGCGGGTTGGATAGCAGGGATTCCCCGGCCGGACAAGGGAAGGGCCGGGGATCGCGCCTTCAGGGCGTTCCGTCCCCCTCGTAGATTTGCGGTCATGGAGATCCGCCGCACCGCCGGCGGCCGGCGAAAGGCCTCACATGACCAGCACCGTCCCCAGCCCCGTCCTGCGCGTCGCCCCCGCCGCCCCCGCCGAGGCCGCCGCCCACTTCCGGGCGAGCCTCGCCTTCCACGCCGACGTCTCCGACGTGGCCGCCGCCCTGGCCGCCGGCGGCGACCCGGGTTTCGTGGTCCTGGACTCCCGCTCCACCGAGGCCTGGGACCAGGGCCATGTCCCGGGCGCCGTCCACCTGCCCACCGCGCTCGTCGCGGGGCAGGCGGCCGCTCTCCTGGACCGGGCCGTGCCCGTGGTGACGTACTGCTGGGGTCCCGGCTGCAACGGCGCCACCCGTGCCGCCCTCGCACTGGCCGAACTCGGCTTCCAGGTCAAGGAGATGCTCGGCGGATTCGAGTACTGGGTGCGTGAGGGCTTCGAGTTCGAGACCTGGCGGGGGCGTGAGCGCCGGGCCCCGGACCCGCTGACCGCACCCGTCGCGGGTGGCGACTGCGGTTGCTGATTCCCGGAGGCGAACCCGTGGCGTTGCTCTACGTGTAGGTTCAGCCCATGACTCGATATGCGGATCCCGGCGCGGTGGAGTGGGTGGAGTCGGGCGGCGGCCCGCTCGTCGCGGTCCCGGAGGCGGTCCTGCCGTTCTGGTCCGGCGCCGACAGCGAGGAACTGGCCACCGACTACGACCGCGCCTGCGAGGTCGACGGGTACGTCGGACTGCTCCCGGTCGGGGACAGCACCGCCCTGGTCCTCGGCGACGAGCCCGCCTCGACGTCCTTCCTGCCCGACCACGGCACGTTCGTACGGTGGTCGGCCGCCGACTCGGAGGAGGAACTCCTCGCCCAGGTGCCCGCCGCACTCGCCGGCGCCGTGTGGGAGAACGAGATCCGCTGGCAGGTCCCGGGCCCCGTCGTCCTGTTCGACTCCGCCTGGCCCGGCGGCGAGGCCGAGGGCGAGGAGCATCTGCGGGTCCCGCTGGAGCCCGGCACCTACGCGGTGCGCGCCGCCTACACCAGACCCGCGCCGGAAACCTGGCTGGGACTGGTGCAGTTGCGCCGCCTGACCTCCTGACGAGTCATCACTTGATGCCGTCGATGGCGATGTCGAGGTGACGCGGACCGCGCAGCACCGCGTTCGGCCGGTACGGCGGCGGGTCCGCCACCAGCCGCGGGCCGTCGAGCCGGCGGGCCAGTTCGGACAGCGCGATCTGGGCCTCCAGGCGGGCCAGCGGTGCGCCGAAGCAACTGTGGATGCCGCTGCCGAAGCCGAGGTGCTGGATGTCCTGGCGGTCCGGGTCGAAGCGGTCGGGGTCCGTGAACCGGTGCGGGTCCCGGTTGCCCGCGGCCAGCATGAGATAGATGCGCGAACCCTTGGGAATGGTCACCCCGTGCACCTCGATGTCGGTGATGCAGGTGCGCTGCGGCAGGAGATGCACCGGCGGCTCGTAGCGCAGCAGTTCCTCCACGATCCGCACCGACAGTCCCGGGTCGTTGCGCAGCCGCTCCAGGATCTCCGGGTACCGCAGCAGCGTCAGCATGCCGTTGGTGATGAGGTTGACCGTCGTCTCGTGACCGGCGATGAGCAGCAGCACCGAGGTGCTGAGCACCTCCATCGTCGTCATGGCGCCGTCCGGGCCGTGACGGTGCACCAGGTCGGACAGCATGTCCTCGCGCGGTTCCCTGGCGCGCTGCTCCACCAGCCCGTTCAGGTACATCCCGAGCTCCAGCCGTGCCTCCTGCGCGGCCCTCTCGGAGTCCGGGGCCGTACGGTGGTCGGGGTCCAGGCCGGCCACGATCGGGTCGACCCAGGCCCGGAACCGCGGCTCGTCCTCCCGCGGCACGCCCAGCAGCCGGCAGATGACGGTGACCGGGAACGGATAAGCGACCTGGTCGACCAGATCGAACTCCCGGGCGTCGCCGAGGCCGTCGATCAGCCCGGTGACGATCTCCTCCAGCTGCCCCCGCATGTCGTCGATCCGGTGCGGCCGGTGCGGCGGCCCGAACGAGCTGTTGGCGATCCGGCGCAGCCGGTCGTGCTCCGGCGGGTCGAGCCGGATGAAGCTCGGCGGCAGCCCCGTCGCCTCCGGGCCGGACAGCTCGTCCTCCCCGAGCACGGCCAGGTTGGCGGCGTCGGAGCTGATCCGTGGATCGTGGAGCAGGGCCTCGATGTCGTGGTAGGCGCTGATGAGGTAAGGGCCGTCCTCCTCCTCGTGCAGCACCGGCGTCTTGCGGAGCTCCTCGTACAGCGGGTACGGGTCGGCGCGGTTCGCGAAGTCGGTGATCTGGCGCAACAGCGAGGTCTGCGGCATGACAGGTCCTTGGAGCGTCGGGGCCGGGGCGCGGTCAGTGGCGGGAGGGGTGGAAGACCAGTTGCTGGTCGGTCGGCGAGTAGCCGCTCAGGGTCACCATGGGGCCGTGCGTCGGCAGGGCCGGGTCCGGGAAGTCGGCGTCCACCGGCACCCGCCCCTCGGGACGGCGGTCCACGGTCGGGAACTCCACCGGGAACGGCGCGCCCTGCTCGATCTGCCGCTGGTAGAACTCCAGCCACCGGGTGTTGTCGAAGCTCACCGCGGCGATCGTCCGCCCCTGGTGGCCGTAGACCCCGACGAAGCGGCGTTCGGCCAGCGACCCCTGTGTGATCATGATCTGCTCGCCCATCGGCGGCACGCCGACCGACTTGATGTTCACGCCGAACTGCGACGACCAGAACGCCGGCACCCACAGGTGCGGCTTGCGCTCGGCGCTCGGGCTGATCATGTTGTGCGCGGCGGTCTCGGCCTGGGCGACCGCGTTGCCCCAGTGCTCCAGGGACAGGAACTGGTAGCCGAACAGCGCGTGCGGGGACCGGGCGACGTCGCCGGCGACGAAGATGTCGTCGGTGACGATGCCCCGGAAGTCGAAGGCACGGCACCCCGCGTCGCAGGCGATGCCCCGCGGGCCCGCGCCGAGACCGGAACCGGCCAGCCAGTCGGTGTTGCGGACCGCGCCGAGCGACACGATCACCACGTCTGCCTCGACGACGGACTCGTCCGAGAGATGGACCGCCCGGACCCGCCCGGCCGGGTCGCCCTCCAGCGCGGTGACCATGACCCCGGTGCGCAGGTCCACTCCGTGCTCGCGGTGCAGGTCGGCAGCGACCGCGCCCACCACCCCGCCCAGGGCGCCCACCAGCGGCGCGCCCGCGCGTTCCGCCACCGTGACGGCGATCCCCTGCTCCCGGCAGGCCGAGGCGATCTCCGACCCGGTGAACCCGGCGCCGATCACGAACACCCGGCGCGGCCCGGCCTTCAGCCGGCGCAGCAGCGCGGCCGCGTCGTCCCGGGTGCGCAGCGTGAACACGCCCTCCAGCCGGGCCTCGTCCTCCCTGGGCCAGGGCCGGGCCCGCACCCCGGTCGCGATCAGCAGCCGGTCGTACTCGACCTCGTCGCCGTCGGCCAGCCGGACCCGCCTGGCCTCGATGTCGAGACCGGTGGCCGCGACACCGAGCCGCCACTTCGCGTCGATCTCCCGGCGGTGCGGCAGCTCGGTGTGGTGCGGGACCGCCCTGCCCAGCAGCACCGCCTTGGACAGCGGCGGCCGGTCGTAGGGCTCGTACGGCTCGTCGCCGATCATGGTGAGTTCGCCGCCGAACCCCTCGGCCCGGAGCGTCTCGGCACCCCGCAGTCCGGCCAGCGAGGCACCCACGATCACGATCCGGCCCTCGCGCCGCAGCCAGTCGAGACAGTCAGTGGGCGGCATCGCAGGCGCCTCCCGCGAATCCGTCCAGTCCGTCGGCGGTGATCGCCTGCACCGGGCAGGCGGCGACGGCGCGCGCCACCCGCTCCCGCTGCTCCTGCTCGGCCCGCGGGCTGTAGACGAGCGACTCCTCGCCGTGCATGGCGAAGACGTCCGGCGCGAGGAACGCGCACTGCGCGTACCCCTGGCATCTGTTGAGGTCGACGACAAGACGCATCATGGCTCCGCCCTTCCGGTGGCCAGGTCCGGTGCGTACCGCGGTCCGTCGTGCCGAGGCCGGACGGCGGAGAACTCCCCGCACGCCAGCATGGGAGCCCGCACCGGTCGTCGCGCGCCGGAGCCCGCCGATCGGGTGAGGGCCCTCAGGCCGCCGGGACCGCGGCGGCGCGGCGGAAGCTCGCCGTCACGATGTGCACGCTGAGCAGCAGTGACCAGGCCGGGAACGCCAGCTCGGCCCAGGGCACGCTGGGCGACACGAACAGCAGCACCAGCGTGACGAGCAGACCCAGTGCCGTGAGCCAGCGAGGCAGGATGCCCAGGCGGTGCCCGATGACGGAAGTGGAGCAGGTGAACACGGCCGCCATCCGCATCGCGTACCCGATCAGCAGGGTGTACGCCAGGTACTGGCCGAAGTCCCAGGTGGGCCGGGAGGGCGAGGAACCGGCCGGATGGGCGGTGTCGAGCACGGCCGCGGCCGCCGCGGCGCCGCCGAACATCATGGCGGTGAAGACCAGGCCGCTGCCGAGGAACACGGTGGCGAGGAACCGGTCCTCGCCCTCACCGACGTGGGCGCGCACCGCTCCGGCGAACCACAGGAAGAAGATGCCGGCGAACGGCACGAGCGCGAGGGCCGCGTGCACGGCGCCGCGCCGGACGGCATCCACCGGCTGGTGGGCGACCGCGTCGGCGCCCTGCGGGATGCCCAGCCGGATCAGCACCATGGCGGCGGCGAGCAGCAGCGCGAAGACGATCCCGGCCGCCCCTGCGGCGCGCGGTGTCTGCAACGGTTCCCGTGGCGGCGTGGAGGTCTGCATGCGTGGCCCGCTTCCCGTGTCCGGTGGCTCCCGGCACCAGCAAGCCCCCTGCCACCGGCCGCCGCCACCGGAGCACCCCCGAACGGCAGACCGCGCCGACCCGGTCACGGCGGCCGCCGGGCGCCCACCGGCAGTGGGCGCCCGCTCGGTGCCGCCGCCCCGTCAGGCACGGCACGGAGCCGTCAGAGCCGGGACAGCTCGTCCACCAGGTCGTCCAGGCCCAGCGAACCCTGGGAGAGGGCCGCCATGTGCCAGGACTTGAGGTCGAAGTTGGTGCCCCGCCGCTCCCGGGCCTTCTCCCGGCCCAGCAGCCAGGCCCGCTCGCCCAGCTTGTAGCCGATGGCCTGCCCCGGCATCGACAGGTAGCGGGTCAGCTCGCTCTCCACGAAGTCCGCGGGACGGCTGCTGTGCGCGCCGAAGAACTCCTGCGCCAGCGCGGGCGTCCAGCGCTCCCCGGGGTGGAAGGGGGAGTCGTCCGGGATCGTCAGCTCCAGGTGCATGCCGATGTCGATGATGACCCGCGCGGCCCGCATCATCTGCGCGTCCAGGTAGCCGAGGCGGCGCTCCGGGTCGGTGAGGAAGCCCAGTTCGTCCATCAGCCGCTCCGCGTACAGCGCCCAGCCCTCGGCGTTGGCGCTGACCATGCCCACGCTGGCCTGGTAGCGGGAGAGGTCCGCGGCGATGTGCTTCCACTGCGCCAGCTGGAGGTGGTGGCCGGGCACGCCCTCGTGGTACCAGGTCGAGACGAGGTCGTAGACCGGGAACCGGGTCTGGCCCATGGTCGGCAGCCAGGTGATGCCCGGCCGGGAGAAGTCGTCCGACGGCGGCGTGTAGTACGGCGCCGCCGCGCTGCCGGGCGGCGCGATCCGGGACTCCACCCGGCGCACCCGCTCGGCCAGGTCGAAGTGGGTGCCGTCGAGCTTGTCGATGGCCTCGTCCATCACCGACTGCAGCCAGGTCCGCACCTCGTCGACGCCCTCGATGTGGGTGCCCTGCTCGTCCAGGTGCGCCAGCGCCACCCACGGGGTGGCCGCTCCGGGCAGGATCTTCTCGGCCTCGGCCCGCATCTCCGCGAGCAGCCGGTGGTACTCGGACCAGCCGTACGCGTACGCCTCGTCCAGATCGAGGTCGGTGCCGTTGAAGTAGCGCACCCAGCGGGCGTACCGCTCCCGGCCCACGACGTCCGGCGCGCCCTCGATCGCGGGCGCGTACACGTCCCGCATCCAGTCGCGCAGCGCCACCACGGCCTCGGTGGCCGAGCGGGCCGCCGTGTCCAGCTCGGTCCGCAGGGCCTCGGGACCGGCCGCCGCGAACTGCTCGAACCAGCCCTTGCCATCGCCCGTGTCGGCCCATTCGCCGAGCTGGCCGACAAAGGTGGCGGTGGCCCGAGGACCGGCGAACAGCTTCCGGTCCAGGCCCAGTTCGAGGGAGCTGCGGTAGCCCTCCAGCGCGGCCGGCACCGCGCGCAGCCGTTCGGCGACGGCCGTCCAGTCCTCCTCGGTGGCGGTGGGCGTCACCGTGAACACCTGGCGCACCGCGTGCGCGGCGGAGTGCAGGTTGCTGACCGAACGCAGGCTCTCGTCGGCGTCGTGCACGGCGAGCGAGGCGCTGAGCCGCTCGCGCAGCAGACGTGCGCAGCGACGCTCGATGTCACTGTCGGCACCGGGCCGCCGCTCGGCCTCGTCGAGCTTGGCGAGGGTGTCGCGCTGGAGCCGGGCGAGCGCCTGCGCGCCGGCCGGCGAGGTGTCGGGCAGCCTGCTCGAACTCTCCTTGTCGCCGAGGAAGGTACCGGTGATCGGGTCGAGGGCGATGAGCTCGTCGACGAAGGTGTCGGCGACCTGACGGGGCAGCGGGGTGTTGGTCTGTGACATGCGGTCCATCCTCGTACGGCGGACCACCGCGCGTCACCGGGATTAGGCCTGCGACACCGGTGGGAGCAGCGGCCCGCACGCCCACTGCTGGAAGATCAGCCGGGTCTCCACCCGGGCCACCTCCCGGCGGGCGGTGAACTCGTCCAGGACCAGCCGTTGCAGGTCCGCCATGTCCGCCACGGCCACATGCACCAGGTAGTCGTCGGGGCCCGTCAGATGGAACACCGTCCGCGACTCCGGCAGCGCCCGGATCCGCTCCACGAACGGCCCCACCAACTCCCGCCGGTGCGGCCTGACCTGGACCGACAGCAGCGCCTCCAGACCCCGGCCGAGCTTGGCCGGATCGAGTTCGAGCCGATGGCCGAGGATCACCCCCGAGCGGCGCAGACGGGTCACCCGGTCCAGACAGGTCGACGGCGCCACGCCCACCTGGGCGGCGAGATCGCGGTAGGTGGTCCGGGCGTCGTTCTGAAGCAGCCGCAGCAGATGCAGATCGACCGGATCCAGTACGACGGAATCGGTCACCGGTCGAACGTAGCACGGCACTCCTGCCACGTGGGCCGTCGGTTGTTCACCCTTCGGTCATGGACTCAGTGAGCGTCTTCGAGAACGCGGCGCGGACGGCCGGTGCCTCCCGGGCCCTGGCCACCGAGGCCGTGCACGCCGGCCGCGACGACCTGGCCCGCCAGGGCCTGCACGCCCCGCCGATCGACCTGTCCACCACTTACCCGTCCTACGACAGCCGCGCCGAGGCCGCGCGCATCGACGCCTTCGCCGCCGACGGCGCGGACCCGGCGGGCGGTCCGGTCTACGGACGCCTCGGCAATCCCACCGTCGCCCGCTTCGAGACCGCCCTGGCCCGGCTGGAGGGCACCGAGTCCGCGGTCGCCTTCGCCAGCGGCATGGCCGCCCTGTCCGCCGTGCTCCTCGCCCGCGCCACGGCCGGACTGCGCCATGTCGTCGCCGTGCGGCCCCTGTACGGCTGCAGCGACCATCTCCTCACCGCCGGACTCCTCGGCACCGAGGTCACCTGGACCGACCCGGCCGGGATCGCCGACGCGCTGCGCCCCGACACCGGACTGGTGCTGGTCGAGTCCCCGGCCAACCCGACCCTCGCCGAACTCGACCTGCGGGCCGTCGCCCACGCCTGCGGCACGGTGCCGCTGCTCGCCGACAACACCTTCGCCACCCCCGTGCTGCAACGCCCCGCCGAACTCGGCGCACGGCTCGTCCTGCACAGCGCCACCAAGTACCTCGGCGGCCATGGCGACGTGCTGGCCGGGGTGGTCGCCTGCGACGAGGAGTTCGCCGGGCAGCTCCGGAAGATACGGTTCGCCACCGGCGGCGTCCTGCATCCGCTCGCCGGCTACCTGCTGCTGCGCGGCCTGTCCACGCTTCCCGTCCGGGTCCGCGCCGCCTCCACCACCGCCGCCGAACTGGCCCGCCGCCTCGCCGCCGACCCACGCGTCGCCCGCGTCCACTACCCCCGGCTCGGCGGCGCGATGATCGCCTTCCAGGTCCACGCCGACCCGCACGAGGTGATCTCCCGAGTACGACTGATCACCCCGGCGGTCAGCCTGGGCAGCGTCGACACCCTCATCCAGCACCCGGCCTCCATCAGCCACCGAGTCGTCCACGCCGACGACCGCCGCGGCGCCGGGGTGAGCGACAACCTGCTGCGCCTGTCGGTGGGCCTGGAGGACGTCGACGATCTCTGGGCCGACCTGGACCGGGCACTGGGTGTGCTGTAGCGCCCCGCCGGCCGGAGCGCCCCGAAAGGGGCGCGGGGCCGTGTCGATGTGCGGCTCCGCCGCGTGGACGCGACCAGGCCCCGTGCACCCGCAGCCGCCGAACCACCTGGGTTTTTACGGCGCTTCGGCGTTCCCCGACTCACCCGTACCTGAAAGCCACCCCGCGGCGGACACGGCGCCCTCCGCCCCGGTCCCCGCAGCCAGCCGTGCCGTGATGACGAGCGTCCCCTCCTCGATCTGGTAGTCGAGCGGCAACCCCAGCCCCCGCATCGCCGCCACCATCCCCGTGTTGGACGCCTGCGTCACCGCGTACACGCTCTCGCAGCCCGCCTCCACCGCCATCCCCACCAGCCGGGAGAGCAGCTCGCTCCCGATACCCCGCCGCTGCCAGTCGTCCTCGACGAGCAGCGCCACCTCCGTCTCGTCCCCGTCCCACAGCAGATGTCCGAGGCCGACGATCCGGCCCGACGCGGTCTGGACCGCCAGCGTCCGCCCGAACCGCGGGCTGAGCAGGTGGTTCAGGTAACGGTCCGCGTCCCCGACCGGCCCGTGATAGCGCAGCCCGAGCGTCCGCGTCGAGCAGCGCTCGTGCATCGCCTTCGCCGCCTCCAGGTCATCGGTGTCGGCTCGCCGCACGGTGATCGCGGTGCCGGCGGGCAACGCGATCACGTCGTGGCCGCGCCAGATCG
>NZ_JBFAXI010000164.1:0-9367 GCF_040680735.1 Streptomyces sp. NPDC051987
CCCGCGTGTTAAAAAATACCCCCTCACCCCGCGCCGTGGCGGGGGGGCCCCTGCGCCCTTCACCCCCCCCCCACCCCCCCGGGGCGGGCCCCGGACCTTCGAGGTCCGGGCCACGCCCGTTTCGCGTTCAAGGGCGTAGGGGGTTGGCCTTTGACGCGTCAACAACCCTTCGCGGACGCCGAGTTGCAGAGGGCAGAGCACGGGAGGACGGCGGAATTGAGCTGAAATTTAAGGGGATTTGTTCCTATTCGGGGATGGGGATTGCCCCCGTCTTACGAATCGGAGGACACCCATGACCGCACTCACTCCCCAGGACTACGCGGTCCCGCACGTCTCGACGCTGCCGGCGAACGAGGGCGACACCGTGAACCTCTTCGTCCGGGAGTACGACGGCACCGAGGGCAACCAGCCGCACGAGGTGGTGCTGATGCTCCACGGCAGGAGCGTGCCGGTCCTCGCCGGCTACGACCTGACGGTCCCCGGCTCCGCCGTCGACTACAACTGGGCGCAGGACCTGGCCAGGCACCACTTCGACGTCTTCCTGATGGACCTGCAGGGAAACGGCCGGTCCCCGCGCCCGAAGATGGACGACCCCCGCAACGCCAACCCGGCGCAGCGAGGTGTCCTGTCGCCCAATCCGCTGCCCACCCCGTACACCGGGCCGCCGCTGTACCCCCACCAGCTGGGCAACACCGCGAGCGAGTGCGCGGAGCTGGCCACCGTGGTCGACTTCATCAGGTCGCTGCCATGGGGCCGTACACCCTCCAGCACCCCGAGATCGTCAAGAGCCTGTTCCTGCTCGCCCCGGTCTTCCCGCCCGCCGGACGGTGGTCGAACGACCCCGCCGACCCCTTCGCCCCTCCGCCGGACACCCGGCTGCCGGTCTCCGACCCGCCCACCCTGTACGGCTTCCCCCTGTTCGTCAGCGACAAGAAGGGCTTCGTGACCGCGTGGAACAGCGAACAGGGCACCCCGCCGCAACGCGAGCCCGGCATGGAGGACAGGGCGTGGGCCGCCATGATGGCGAACGACCCCCTCGGCAGCACCTGGGGCAAGGAACTGTCACCTGGTGTGCACGAGGGCATCCACCGGTTCCGCAACTCCTACTTCTGGGGCTGGACCAAGGAAACGGTGCCCTACCAGGACGCGCTGGGCAACTACGTCCTCGGTGACCGGGTTCCGGTCGTCATCGTCTACGGAGAGCTGGACAAGACGGCCAACACCCCGCCGAATGTGCCCGTTCCCCCGCCGCTGCGCTTCTCCGTGCCGGCCCTTTACCAGGCCGTCGGCGGGCCCGAGAAGCTGATGTTCGAGCTGGCCGGGGCGGGACACTCCGTGGTCTGGGAGCGCCCCGCCGAGACCGTGCACGACATCGCGTTCCAGTGGCTCCACAACAAGCACAAGGTGTGGGGCCTCACGAGCGGCAGCTACTACCGTGACCCGACAGGGGTTCTGACGCCGCACTAGACCGCCCTCAGCAGAGGAAGTCCCGCGCGATCTGCTCGGCGACCCGCTCCAGGAGCGGCCCGGCGTCGGCGATGCACGTCACCAGGTCCGGTTCGAGCCCGGTGAGCGGGTAGACGCGGCGGATCCCGGCCCGCCCGATCGCCTCCGGCGGCAGGGCGAGGCGGCCGCACACCGCGACCACCTCCTTGCCGGCGGCGCGGGCCGCGGCCGCCACCCCGGCCGGGGCCTTGCCGTGCAGGGTCTGCTCGTCCAGGGACCCCTCACCGGTGATCACCAGCGTGGCCCGCTCCAGCGCCGGCGCGAACCCCAGTACGTCGAGCATCACCTCGATACCGGGCCGGAACCGGGCGCCGAGCAGCAGCGCGCCGTACCCGATGCCCCCGGCGGCCCCCGCACCCGGCGCCACCGCGCACTCGACGGCGCGCGGGCCGGCCTCGGCCTCCAGGACCTTCGCGAGGTGGCTCAGCGCCTCGTCCAGGGCGGCCACGTCGTCCGGCGAGGCCCCCTTCTGCGGGCCGTACACCGCGGGCGCGCCCTTCGGGCCGGTGAGCGGGTTGTCGACGTCACTGGCGAGGATCAGGTCGACGGCGGCCAGGCGCGGGTCCAGGCCGGACAGGTCCGCGCGGGCCAGCGCGGCGAGGCCGCCGCCGCCCGGCGGCACCGGTTCGCCGTCCTCGTCCAGGAACCGCGCCCCGAGCGCCGACAGCATCCCGGCGCCGCCGTCGGTCGTGGCGCTGCCGCCGACGCCGAAGACGACGGTGCGCGCACCCGCGTCGAGCGCGGCCCGCAACAACTCCCCGGAGCCGTAGGTGGAGGCCGTCAGCGGCGCGAAGACCCCGCGGGGCAGCCGCTGCAGCCCGCTCGCCTCGGCCATCTCCACCACCGCGGTGTCGCCGCGCAGCGCGAACGCGGCGGTGACCTCCTGGCCCAGCGGACCGGCGACCGCCCGCTCGTGCCGTTCGAACCCGGCCGCGACCGCCGCGGCCACCGTGCCGTCCCCGCCGTCCGCGACGGGCAGCGCCTCGACGTCGAGGCCGGGCACGACCCGCCGGAGCCCCGCCGTGACCCGCTCGGCGACCTGCACGGCCGTCAGCGAGCCCTTGAACTTGTCCGCGGCGATGAGCACGCGCTGTGTCACCTGTGTCCCCTTGCTCTACGGGCCCCGCACACGTCAAGGCCGGTCGCGCCGCTGCGACCTTAACCGGAGGACACCCTCCCCGTCATGCCCCGCCCGAAGCTGGGCAGAGGCTGGGAACCACCTGGGAAAACGGGTAGACCACCACCATGAGCAGTCTGGGGCCCGCGTTCGCCGACCGTGTGCTCGGCGGCTGGCTCGGCCGGATCGCGGGCAACATGCTCGGCAAACCGGTCGAGCGGGGCGACCTGTGGACCCGTGAGCGCATCGACGGTTACCTGCGGCGGGCCGGCGCCCTCCCGCTCACCGACTACCTCCCCGAGCCCGCCGACGAGAGCGACGCGCTCGCGCTGCGCCCGGAGTGGCGGCGGTGCGTGCGCGGCCGGATCCACGGCAGCTGCCGCGACGACGACGTCGACTACGCGATCCTCGGCCTGCACCTGCTGGAGACCCACGGTTTCGGGTTCAGCACCGAGCAGGTCGGCGACCTGTGGCTGCAGCATCTGCCGTACCTGCAGACCTTCACCGCGGAGCGGGCCGCCTACCGCAACCTCGTCAACGGGCTGAGACCGCCGCTCACCGCGACCTACGACAACCCGTACCAGGAGTGGATCGGCGCCCTGATCCGCGCCGACGTCTTCGGCTGGACCTGCCCCGGCGACCCGCGCCGGGCCGCCGCCCTGGCCCGTCGCGACGCGGTGCTGTCGCACACCGGGAACGGGGTGTACGGCGCCATGTGGGCCGCCGCGCTGATCTCGGCGGCGTTCACCGCGCCGACGGTGCGGCAGGCCGTCGGCACCGCGCTCACCGTCGTACCGGCGAGCTGCCGCCTGGCCCGGACCGTGCGCCGGGTCGTCTCCCTGTACGAGGCACGGCTGAGCTGGGAGGACACCCTCAGCACCCTCGCGGCCGAGACCGCGGGCCTCGGCTGGATCCATACCGTCCCGAACGCGGCCGTCCTCACCGCCGGGCTGCTCCACGGCGACGGCGACTTCACCCGGACGATCGCCCTCACCGTGCGCGGCGGCCTGGACACCGACTCCAACGGCGCGACGGCGGGTTCGGTGGCCGGGGTGCTGACCGGCGCGGCGGGCGTCCCGGAGCAGTGGAAGGCGCCGCTGGAGGACACGGTCCGCAGCGCCGTCCTCGGCTTCGACGGCGCCCGCATCGGCGACCTGGCGGTGCGGACGGCGCGGCTGGCCCGGACCGACGCGGCCGCCGGACTGGCTACCCTGCCCAGGTGACCACCACCGACACGTACGCCGCGTACATCGCGAGCCTCCCCCGGATCCTCGCCGGGGCCGCCGCGCTCTTCCGGGACGCCGAGGGACGGGTGCTGCTCGTCGAGCCCAACTACCGCGAGGGCTGGGCGCTGCCGGGCGGAACCGTCGAGTCCGACGACGGGGAGACCCCGCGCCAGGGCGCCCGCCGGGAGACCCTGGAGGAGATCGGCCTGGACCGCCAGATGGGCCGGCTGCTGGCCGTGGACTGGGTGCACGGCACCGGCCGGCCGCCCATCGTGGCGTACGTGTACGACGGCGGTGTCCTCACCGACGCGGACCTGGGGGCGATCAGACTCCAGGAGGAGGAGCTGCTGTCCTGGCGGCTGGTGCCCCGCGCGGAGCTCACCGCCCACCTCCCGGGTGAACTGGGACGACGCGTCCTGGCCGCGCTGGACGTACTCGCCGAGGGCTCGGGCACCGCCGAACTGGAGAACGGCAACCGGGTGGGCTGACCCGCCCGCACCGATCCGCCGGCCGAGCGGGCGGACCGATATCCGCTCGCCGCCCGCCACCGCCCCGCCCTACCCTCGAACACATGACCAAGCCCCTCGTCGCCATCCTCAGCGGCGCCGGTATCTCGACGGACTCCGGGATCCCCGACTACCGCGGCCCGAACGGGCTGTGGCGGAAGGATCCCGAGGCCGAGAAGCTCGTGACCTACGAGTACTACATGGGTGACCCTGAGATCCGGCGCCGGTCGTGGCAGCTGCGGCGGAAGAACCGGACGCTGAAGGCCGAGCCGAACGCGGCGCACCGTGCCGTCGCCGAGCTGGAGCGGTCGGGTACCCCCGTCCGGGTGATCACGCAGAACGTGGACGGGCTGCACCAGCTCGCCGGGATGCCCGCCCGCAAGGTGCTCGAACTGCACGGCAGCGCGCGGAGTGTCGTGTGCACGAAATGCGGGGCGCGGGGTTCGATGGCGGACGCGCTCGCCCGGGTCGAGGCCGGTGAGGAGGATCCGCCGTGCCTGGAGTGCGGGGGCGTCCTGAAGTCGGCGACCGTCATGTTCGGGGAGCGGCTCGACCAGGACGTGCTCGGCGAGGCCCTCGCCATCAGCAAGGCCTGCACGGTGTTCATCGCCGTCGGCAGCAGCCTCCAGGTCCAGCCGGCCGCCGCCCTCGCCGGCATCGCCGCCGACCACGGCGCCCGGCTCGTCATCGTCAACGCCGAGCCGACGCCGTACGACGAGCGGGCCGACGAGATCGTGCGCGAGCCTATCGGCACCGCCCTGCCGAAGGTGCTCGCCGCGCTTCAGGACGGTTAGCGACGCTCGGCGCGGCCGGTCAGAACAGCCCCGCGCCGCGTTCGAAGTCCAGCAGGCGCTGCTTGCGGGGCAGGCCGCCGCCGTAGCCGGTGAGACTGCCGTTGGCGCCGATCACGCGGTGACAGGGGACGATGATGCCGATGGGGTTGCGGCCGTTGGCGAGGCCGACCGCCCGGGAGGCCTGCGGATTGCCCAGGGCCACGGCCAGTTCGCCGTACGAGCGGGTCTCTCCGTACGGGATCAGGGACAGCTGCTCCCAGACGCTGCGCTGGAACGGGGTGCCGTTCAGGCGCAGTTCGAGGGTGAACTCGGTCAGCTTGCCGTCGAAGTAGGCGGTCAGCTGTTCCTTCGCCTCGGCGAAGGGCTCGTCGTCGCGGTCGCCGAAGGTCTCCTCGGGCGGGCGGTGGCGCTGGCCGGGCATGTAGAGGCCGCAGAGGGTGCCGTCCTCGGCGACCAGGGTGAGCGGGCCGTAGGGGCTGTCGGTCACGGTGTGGTTCTTCATGGCAGGGTCCTTGAACGTCCTTATACGGGCAGGAAGTTGATGGGGTGGCTGTCGGTCGCCCACAGGTACTGGACGGCGTAGGCCCGCCAGGGGCGCCAGGCGGCCGCGCGTGCGGTGAGGGCGGCCGGGGTGCCGGGCAGGCCCAGTTCCCGTGCGGCGCGCCGGATCCCGAGGTCGGTGGGGAGGAATGCGTCCGGGTCGCCGAGGGCGCGCATGGCGATGACGTCGACGGTCCACGGGCCGAAGCCGGGGAGGGCCAGGAGCCGGGCGCGGGCCTCGGCCCAGTCGCTCTCGGCGCCCAGATGGAGGGTGCCGTCGGCGAGTTGGGCGACCAGCGTGGTGAAGGTGGTGCGGCGGGTGCGGGGCATCGCCAGGGAGTCCGGGTCCAGGGCCGCGAGCGCCTCGGGGGACGGGAAGAGGTGGGTGAGGCCGCCCTCGGGGTCGTCCACCGGGGTGCCGTGGGCGGTCACCAGGCGGGCCGCGTGGGTGCGGGCGGCGGCCGTGGAGACCTGCTGGCCGAGCACGGCCCGGACGGCGAACTCCGGCTCGTCGACCGTGCGCGGCACCCGGCGTCCCGGTGCCTTGTCGACGAGCGGCGCGAGGAACGGGTCGGTGCGCAGCTGGTCGTCGACGGCGACCGGGTCGGCGTCGAGGTCGAGCAGCCGCCGGCACCGGCTGATGGCGACGGGCAGGTCCCGCAGGTCGCTCAGGGTGAGCCGGCAGGCGATGTGGTCGGGCTTCGGGGTGAGCGCGGCGATGCCGTGGCCGTACGGCAGCCGCAGGGTCCGCCGGTAGGCGCCGTCCCGCCACTCCTCGACGCCGGGTACGGCGGTGGCCGCGAGGTGGCCGAAGAGGTTGTCGGGGTTGAGGGGCGCGCGGAACGGCAGCCGGAGGGACAGCGCCCCCGGGGTGTGCGAGGTGCTCTTGTGCGGGGCCCTGACGCGCAGGTCGCTCGGGGACAGGGCGAAGACCTCGCGGACGGTGTCGTTGAAGGCTCGGATCGAGGAGAACCCGGCCGCGAAGGCGATCTCCGCCATCGGCAGCGGGGTCGTCTCGATCAACAGGCGCGCGGTCTGGGCGCGTTGGGCGCGGGCGAGGGCCAGCGGCCCGGCGCCGAGCTCGGCGAGCAGCTGGCGCTCGACCTGCCGGGGGCTGTAGCCGAGGCGGGCGGCGAGGCCGGGTACGCCCTCGCGGTCCACGACCCCGTCGGCGATCAGCCGCATGGCGCGGGCGACCAGGTCGGCGCGCTGGTTCCACTCCGGGGAGCCGGGGCTGGTGTCGGGGCGGCAGCGCTTGCAGGCCCGGAACCCGGCCTGCTGGCAGGCGGCCGCGCTCGGGTAGAACGTCATGTTCTCGGCCTTGGGCGGTACCACCGGGCAGCTGGGCCGGCAGTAGATGCGGGTGGTCAGGACGGCCGTGAAGAACCAGCCGTCGAACCGCGCGTCCTTCGACTGCACGGCCCGTACGCAGTGCTCGCGGTCGAGGTGCATCCCTTTCTGCATGGGTCCAGCATCGGCCACCGGAGGTGGCCGATGCTGGCGGAAATCCGACACGAGGGTGCCCTGACCTCCGGAGCCCTACGGTCCCGCGCCCTCAGGCGTAGTAGTGGTCCTGGTCGAGGTCGGCCAGGAGTCCGGGCTGTGCGGGCCGCCAGTCGTACCGCGCGCGGGTCGCGGCGCCGGACGTCGGGTTGTCGTTGCCGACGAAGCCCGCCAGCCAGCCGAAGTGGGCGGCCGCCTCCTCCCGGGCGAGGGACACGACCGGCAGGCCGAGGCGGCGGCCGATGACCTCGGTGATGTCGCGCACCGGGACGCCCTCCTCGGCGACCGCGTGCAGCACCGACCCGGCCGGGGCCTGCTCCAGGGCCTTGCGGTAGAGGGTGGCGGCGTCGAGGCGGTGCACGGACGACCAGCGGTGGGAGCCGTCACCCACATAGGCGGCGACGCCCTTGTCGCGGGCGATGTCGATCAGGAACGGGACGAAGGCGTGGTCGCCGGCCCCGTGCACCTGCGGGAGCCGGATCGCCGAGACCCGTACCCCGCGGTCGGCCAGGGCCAGGGCGGCCCGCTCCGGCTCGGCCCGGTGCGCGCCGGGCGCCGCCGGGTCGGGGCCGTCGGTCTCGGTGCCGACCCGGCCCGGGGTGAGCAGGCCGGTCACCGAGGTGACGACCAGGGGGCGGCCGGAGCCGGCGAGCGCGTCACCGAAGGCGGCGAGGACCGCGAGTTCGATGCGCAGGGCGCCGGGCATGTCGGAGAAGTCGTGGTGGAAGCCCGTGTGGACCACCCCGTCCGTCGCCTCCGCCGCGGCCCGCAGGCCGTCGACGTCGGTCAGGTCGCCGCGGTACGCCTCGGCTCCCTCCTCCTTCAGGGCCGCCTCGGCCGCGTCCGAGCGGGCGAGGCCGAGCACCTGGTGGCCGGCGCCGAGCAGTTCGCGGACCACCGCGCTGCCGACGAACCCGGTGGCGCCGGTGACGAACACACGCATGACAGATCACCTCACGGTAAGTGCTGCTGGGATGCCTTCAGCGTGCGCCCGGCCCAGCGCCCCGGTCCAAGACCTGTTCCGTACCCGGTGATGCCCTTGCGGTCATGACCGCAGCTCACGGCCGCGGGTGTGGCGGCCCACGGGAGTAGAGTCGAGGGGTGCCCGATTCCTTCGTACCGCCGGTGGACCTGGAGCTGCGCCTGGTGCGCTACTTCACCGTGGTCGCCGAGGAGCTGCACTTCGGCCGGGCGGCGGACGCCCTGCATCTCGCGCAGCCGTCGCTGAGCCGTCAGATCCGGCGTCTGGAGCGGGAGTTGGGGGTGCGGCTGCTCGATCGCGGCGCGCGCGGCACCCGGCTCACCGAGGCCGGGGAGACCTTTCTGCCGCAGGCCAGGGAGCTGCTGCGGAGCGCGGCACGGGCGGCCGCCAGCGCCCGTTCGGCCGCCGCGCGCGGCCCGTTCACCGTCGGGTACACCACCCACCAGATCGTCACCCCGGCCGTCCGCGAGCTGCGCCACCGCCACCCGGAGGCCGACGTCCGCACCCTGCACGTGGACTGGAGCGAACCGCGCTCCGCGCTCCTCGACCACCGGGTCGACGTGGTGGTGACCCGTTTCCTGTTCGTCGCCGACGGCCTGGACGTCACGGTGCTCTACGACGAGCCGCGTGTCCTGCTGGTGCCGCTCGGCCACCGGCTGGCGGACAGGGACTCGGTCGCCCTCGCCGACTTCGCCGACGAACCGCTCCCCCGTTTCACCGGCGCCGACCGGATCGGCGCGAACCCTCCCGGTCACACCCGTCTGGGCGCCCTGGTGGACACGCTGGAGGACAAGCTGGAACTGGTCGCCAGCGGTGAGGCGGTGTCCCTGGCGCCGGCCGGGTTCCGCGGCAACCTGCGGCCGGACATCGCCGCCGTCCCGATCGAGGACGCGGATCCCCTCCAGGTGGTGGTCGCCACCCGGGCCGGGGACCGGCATCCGCTGTTCCCGGCGTTCCGCCGCGCGGCGCAGACGCACCTGGTCCCGTCCGGCGCGGGCAGCACCGCACGAGCGGACGCGAGGGCCGGGGCGGGCCGCTGAGCGGGGCCGCCACCGTGGACCGGCGCGGCAGGCGGCGGACGACACGGACGGGCGTGGGGGGGGGCGGGGTTGGGGGGGGCCCCCCCCCCCGGGCCCCCGGGCGCGGGGGGGGGCCGCCCCCCCCCCCCCCCCCGGGGCGCGGGGGGGGCCGCC
>NZ_JBFAXI010000165.1:0-9238 GCF_040680735.1 Streptomyces sp. NPDC051987
GTGCCGGGCAGGGCGGCCGCCCCAGGGGCGCGGGGAACTGCGCGACTGGCCCCCACCGGCCCGCAGGTGCCCTACCGCCCGGTTCGGCACCGCCGCATTCCGCCGTCGTGGTTGAGCGCTGCTGCGGTGGGGTGAGGGATGAGCGGGACTGGGGTGGAGGTACCAGTGCCGGGCAGGGCGGCCGCCCCAGGGGCGCGGGGAACTGCGCGGCCGGCCCCCACCGGCCGGCTCGGCACCGCGGCCGCAGGCTTACACCACCGGCTTGCCGGTGAGTTCCACGCCCGCCTCGCGGAGCTCTTCCAGCGCGCGGTTCGTCGTCGCCTCGGCGACCCCCGCCGTGAGGTCGAGCAGCACCTGCGTCCGGAAGCCCTCCGCCACGGCGTCCAGCGCCGTCGCCCGCACGCAGTGGTCCGTCGCGATGCCCACCACGTCCACCTCGTCGATCTTCCGCGCCCGCAGCCAGTCCGCCAGCTTGACCCCGTTCTCGTCGACCCCCTGGAAGCCGCTGTAGGCCGCCGCGTACGCCCCCTTGCTGAACACCGCGTCCACCGCTCCCGAGGCGACCGCCGGCGCGAAGTTGGGATGGAAGCCCACCCCCTCCGTACCGGCGACACAGTGCGCCGGCCAGCTGTGCACGTAGTCGGGGTTGTCGGCGAAGTGGCCCCCCGGCGCGATGTGGTGGTCGCGGGTCGCCACCACGTGGCGGTAGCCGGCGGGCGCCTGCCCGATCAGCTCGGTGATCGCGGCGGCCACATCGGCCCCCCCGGCGACCGCGAGGCTGCCCCCCTCGCAGAAGTCGTTCTGCACATCGACGACGATCAAGGCGCGGCGCATGGTCGGTGTCCTTCGCATTCGATAGCGGGTCCGTCGAGGGGCAAGACGCGGAAAGAAGGGGTGCGGGCCCGGCCTGAACCTCCGAGCGTAGAGAGTTACGGGGGCGTAGGGGAGGGGGCTCTGCGGGGCGCGTACGCGGGCACTCGCTCTAGCTACCCGAGCGCCCCTGTACGTACTCCGTCGGAATGACCGGTTCCCCGCGCGAGAGCTGCGTCGCGGACAGCGGCAGATTCGCGCGGGCGGCCGCGTGCCGGTCCCGGGACACGTCCAGCGGTTCCCGGGCGACGACCTGCCCGGACTTGACCAGCTCCACCAGCAGCTGCCGGTCGACCAGCTCGGCCGGCACCTCCCCGGTGCCGACGACCTCCGCCTCCGCCACCCCCTCGGCGTCCAGCCGCCGCGCCGCCCACTTGCGGCCCCCGACGGACGTCTTGCCGCCCGACGACTTCTTCGCGACGGCCACCAGCGGCGCCTTCGGATCGGCGGACTCGGCGCGGGCGACCAGCTTGTAGACCATGGAGCAGGTGGGGTGCCCGGAGCCGGTCACCAGCTGGGTGCCGACGCCGTACGCGTCCACGGGGGCGGCGGCCAGCGAGGCGATGGCGTACTCGTCGAGGTCGGAGGTGACGACGATCTTCGTGTCCCGGGCGCCCAGCTCGTCCAGCTGCTGGCGCACCCGGTGGGCCACCAGCAGCAGGTCGCCGGAGTCGATGCGGACCGCGCCCAGCTCGGGCCCGGCCACCTCCACGGCCGTACGGACCGCCTCGGCGACGTCGTAGGTGTCGACCAGCAGGGTGGTGCCCCGGCCCAGCGAGTCGACCTGGGCCCGGAAGGCGTCCCGCTCGTGGTCGTGCAGCAGGGTGAACGCGTGGGCGCTCGTCCCCACCGTCGGGATGCCGTAGCGGAAGCCGGCGGCGAGGTCGGAGGTGGTGGCGAAACCGCCGACGTAGGCGGCGCGGGAGGCGGCGACGGCGGCCAGCTCGTGGGTGCGGCGGGCGCCCATCTCGATCAGCGGGCGGTCCCCGGCGGCCGAGGACATCCGGGAGGCGGCGGCCGCGATCGCGGAGTCGTGGTTGAGGATGGAGAGGATCACGGTCTCCAGGAGCACGCACTCCCCGAACGACCCCTCGACCCGCATGATCGGCGAGCCCGGGAAGTAGACCTCGCCCTCGGGGTAGCCCCAGATGTCGCCGCCGAAGCGGTAGCCGGCGAGCCACTCCAGGGTCGGGCCGTCCACGATGGCCCGCTCCTGGAGGAAGCGGAGGACGTCCGCGTCGAAGCGGAAGTTCTCCACCGCGTCCAGCACGCGTCCGGTGCCCCCCACGACGCCGTAGCGGCGCCCCTCGGGCAGACGCCGGGTGAAGACCTCGAAGACGCTGCGCCGCTCGGCCGTACCCGCCTTCAGGGCCGCCTGCAGCATCGTCAGCTCGTACTGGTCCGTGAAGAGCGCCGTCGAGGGAACGTCCACCGGCAGCCCAAGGTCCGCTGTGTTCATGGAAGGGGATGCTACACCCCTTCGCGTCAGTGTGACGATTTATGGCGCCCGTGGCAGCATGGGCCTTGTGACGTCACCCGCTCCCGTAGAGATCGAACGCACCGAGTCGGCGGAGGAGGTCTTCGCCGTCCCCGAGCCCGACGTCCCCTGGGTCACGATCGTGCACAACGACCCCGTCAACCTCATGAGCTACGTGACGTACGTCTTCCAGACGTACTTCGGCTATCCCAAGGACAAGGCCACCAAGCTCATGCTGGACGTCCACCACAAGGGCCGGGCGGTCGTCTCCAGCGGCAGTCGCGAGGAGATGGAACGCGACGTGCAGGCCATGCACGGCTACGGCCTGTGGGCCACCCTCCAGCAGGACCGCAAGTAGCCCCGCCCCGGCCCCGACCAGCTCCTCGATCAGCTCCGGAAGCAGCGAACCTCTCTGATGCCAGGAATCTTCGAACCGCTCCCCGGCGGCGGCGCGGCCGTCGCGCTCGACGACGTCGAGATCTCCATCATCCGGTCGCTGGCCGTCCAGCTCCTGGAGTTGATCGGGCCCGGCCCCGCCGAGGACGCCCCCGACGACCCGCTCGCCGAACTGTTCGCCGAGGGCCCCAGCGAGGCGCCCACCGACCCGGTGCTGCGCCGCCTCTTCCCGGACGCCTACAGCGACCCGGAACTGCCCGCGCAGTCCCCGGAGGAGGCCGAGGAGCGGCGCGCCCACTCCGCCGAGTTCCGCCGCTACACCGAGAACGACCTCAGGGCCGGCAAGCGGGAGAACGCCCTCTCGGTGGTCCGCTGCCTCGACGCCCTCGCGCCGGGGGAGAAGGGCGAGGCGGTCCTCAAGCTGGCGCCCGAGGAGTCCCGGCAGTGGCTCGGCGCCCTCACCGACCTGCGTCTCGCGATCGGCTCCCGGCTCGACATCACGGACGACGACGACACCGACCTGCTCTACCGGCTCCCGGACGAGGACCCGCGCAAGCCGATGGTGATGGCCTACCTGTGGCTCGGCGGCCTCCAGGAGGCGCTGGTCGCGACCCTGATGCCGTAATCCGTCCGGATTTCTTCCCGGTGTGCGTTCGCTCAGAGGACGCTCAAATCCGGATAACGATCCTGTCACCGTTGCGGCCTGGTATGACCTTTTCGGCCGCACTTTGTCTGCTTTTTCCAGTGGTGTGGGCCACAATCCCTTTCGGCGGGACCCGGTGATCGAGGGTGCGGCCGTGATAAATCTTCACGACCGCCCGGCGTACACCACCCATGTGGACGACCGGGTGCGCCACCGAACCGGCCACCACCGGTCAGGCACCGCTCCAGCAATCCGGGGGGATCGAAACCCGATCCGAGGCCGACGAGAGGCCCGGGTCGGCATGGAGAAAGGCGCACACCACACATGACCTCCGCTCAGGTCGACACGTCGGAGAAGTCCTCCGAAGCCTCCGAAGAGGGGTACGAGCGCGGGCTCGGCAGCCGCCAGGTCCAGATGATCGCCATCGGCGGCGCCATCGGCGTCGGGCTCTTCCTGGGCGCCGGGGCGAACATCGCCAAGGCCGGTCCCAGCCTCATCCTCATGTACGCCCTCGCCGGCGGCATCATCTTCTTCATCATGCGGGCCCTCGGCGAGCTCCTGCTCTACCGTCCGGTCTCCGGCTCCTTCGCCGAGTACTCCCGGGAGTTCCTCGGCCCGTTCTTCGGCTACTTCACCGGCTGGACCTACTGGCTGATGTGGGTCGTCACCGGCATGGCCGAACTGACGGCCGCCGCGATCTACGTGAACTACTGGTTCCCGCAGGTCCCGCGGTGGGTGACCGCGCTCGTCTTCCTGGTGGTCCTCTTCGGGGTCAACCTGATCTCCGTGAAGGTCTTCGGAGAGCTGGAGTTCTGGTTCTCCATGGTCAAGGTCACCGCCCTGATCGGCATGATCGTGATCGGCCTCGGCGTGCTCACCTTCGGCTTCAGTGCCGCCGGCGACACCGCGTCGGTCGCGAACCTCTACCAGTTCGACGGCTTCTTCCCCAAGGGCGTCGGCTCCTCCCTGATGACGCTTCAGGGCGTCATGTTCGCCTACCTCGCGGTCGAGCTGGTCGGTGTCACCGCCGGCGAGTCGGAGAACCCCGAGAAGACCCTCCCCAAGGCGATCAACACCCTGCCCTGGCGCATCGCCCTCTTCTACGTCGGCGCGCTCACGGTGATCCTCTGCGTCGTGAAGTGGACGGAGTTCGCCCCCGGCGTCTCCCCGTTCGTCGCCGCCTTCGCGAAGATCGGCATCCCGGCCGGCGCCGGCATCGTCAACTTCGTCGTGCTGACCGCCGCTCTGTCCTCCTGCAACTCCGGCATGTACTCCACCGGCCGTATGCTGCGCACCCTGGCCGACAGCGGGGAGGCCCCGGCCGCGTTCCGCAAGCTGTCCGCGTCGAAGACGCCGGCGTTCGGCATCACCGTCTCGGTCCTCTTCATGGGCATCGGCGTGGTGCTCAACTACGTCGTCCCGGAGAAGGCGTTCGGCTACGTCACCTCCGTGGCCACCGCGGCCGGCATCTGGACCTGGCTGATGATCCTGATCAGCCACGTCCGCTACCGCCGCGCGGTCGACGCGGGCCGGCTGCCGGCCTCCGCCTTCCCGGCCCCCGGCGGCGCGAAGTTCAGCTGGGTCGCCATCGTCTTCCTGCTCTTCGTGACCGGCCTGATCGCGTACGACGCCGACTCCCGTGTCTGCCTCTACGTGATGGCCGGCTGGGCCGCCGCCCTCGGCATCGGCTGGCTGGTCCTGAAGAACCGCCATCCGGAGGTCGCCGAGCGCCACGCGCCGGTCCCGCTGGAGAAGGTGAGCTGACCACCCCTGCGGGACGCCCGCCGCGGGGAGCACTCGTGGCGCCCCTCGCGGCAGCCGCTCAGGGCGTCCGGCATCCGGGCCGTCCCGTACCACCCACCGGTACGGGGCGGCCCTTTGCTTATCCTGGCGGACATGCTGACCATCACCCAGGCCCTCGTCGACCAGATCGTCGCCCACGCGCGCAAGGACCACCCGGACGAGGCGTGCGGTGTCGTCGCCGGGCCGGCCGGCTCCGACCGCCCCGAGCGCTTCATCCCCATGCTCAACGCGGCGATGTCCCCCACGTTCTACGAGTTCGACTCCGGGGACCTTCTGAAGCTGTACCGGGAGATGGACGACCGCGACGAGGAGCCGGTGGTCATCTACCACTCCCACACGGCGACGGAGGCGTACCCCTCGCGCACCGACATCAGCTACGCGAACGAGCCCGGCGCCCACTACGTCCTCGTCTCCACGGCCGACACCGACGCGCTCGGCGACTTCCAGTTCCGGTCGTTCCGCATCGTGGAGGGCGAGGTGACGGAGGAGGAGGTGCGGATCGTCGAGGCACACTGACGCAGCCGTCTCCGCCGGACCGGCCGGTGGGCGTCTACGGGCCGGTGGGGGCTGGCCGCGCAGTTCCCCGCGCCCCTGGGTGGGCTGCGCTGGCCGGCGTTGGTTCTCCCTCTGTCTCGGAGTTCGGGCAGAATTCGTCCGGTGGGTGGAATCACACTCCGGAACCGGTGCCGGGAATCGATACGATGAGCCCATGGTTCTGAACGACGTGAGCGACAAGGCGCCGGGCGTGCTGCTCGTGGCGCGGCTGCACGTCGACCTGTGCAGGCTGAACAGCGCCATCTGTTGACGCGAGCCTGCCGCCGCACGGCCGTGAGCCGCGGCGTGCCGCTGCGCGCCCACCCACCCAGACTTTCCGACAGGAGCCCTGAGCCATGGCCATCGAGGTCCGCATCCCGACCATCCTCCGCCAGTACACCGACGGTCAGAAGGCGGTGGAGGGCAGCGGTGACACCCTCGCCGAGCTGTTCGCCGACCTCGAGACCCGGCACCCGGGCATCCACGCCCGCATCGTGGACGACGGCAAGCTGCGCCGCTTCGTCAACGTGTACCTGAACGACGAGGACGTCCGTTTCGTCGACGGCATCACCACCAAGCTCTCGGACGGCGACACCGTGACGATCCTGCCGGCGGTCGCCGGCGGCATGGCCTGAGATCGGCA
The DNA here is from genome assembly GCF_040680735.1 of Streptomyces sp. NPDC051987. Classification (NCBI taxonomy): domain Bacteria; kingdom Bacillati; phylum Actinomycetota; class Actinomycetes; order Kitasatosporales; family Streptomycetaceae; genus Streptomyces; species Streptomyces sp. NPDC051987. The sequence goes on from NZ_JBFAXI010000165.1 coordinate 6,367, forward strand.
TGCGCTACGACTCCCCGTTGGCCGCGGTCGGCAACACCCCCCTGGTGCGCCTGCCGCGGCTCTCGCCGTCCGCCGACGTCCGGATCTGGGCCAAGCTGGAGGACCGCAACCCGACCGGCTCGGTCAAGGACCGCCCCGCCCTGCACATGATCGAGCAGGCGGAGAAGGACGGCCGGCTCACCCCCGGCTGCACCATCCTGGAGCCGACGTCCGGCAACACCGGCATCTCGCTGGCGATGGCGGCCAAGCTCAAGGGCTACCGCATGGTCTGCGTGATGCCCGAGAACACCTCGCAGGAGCGCCGGGACCTGCTGGGGATGTGGGGCGCGGAGATCATCTCCAGCCCGGCGGCGGGCGGTTCCAACACCGCCGTACGGGTGGCGAAGGAGCTGTCCGCCGAGCACCCGGACTGGGTGATGCTGTACCAGTACGGCAACCCGGACAACGCCGGCGCGCACTACGCGACCACCGGCCCGGAGATCCTCGCCGACCTGCCGTCCGTGACGCACTTCGTGGCGGGGCTCGGCACCACCGGCACGCTGATGGGCGTCGGCCGCTACCTGCGCGAGCACAAGCCGGACGTGCGGATCGTCGCCGCCGAGCCTCGGTACGACGACCTCGTCTACGGCCTGCGCAACCTCGACGAGGGCTTCGTGCCCGAGCTGTACGACGCCTCGGTGCTGACCACCCGCTACTCGGTCGGCTCCGCGGACGCGGTGACCCGGACCCGGGACCTGCTCCAGCAGGAGGGCATCTTCGCGGGCATCTCCACCGGCGCCGCGCTGCACGCCGCGATCGGCGTCGGGAAGAAGGCCGTACAGGCCGGCGAGAGCGCGGACATCGTGTTCGTCGTCGCCGACGGCGGCTGGAAGTACCTGTCGACCGGCGTCTACACCGCCGCCACGACCGAGGAAGCCATCGAGACCCTCCAGGGTCAGCTCTGGGCATAGCTCTCATCATGTACGCGCCAACCCCCTCCATGAGGGGGCTAAGCGCTGCCTATGGCGTAGCAAAGATCTTCGTCCGAGGGAACCGGTCCCCGGTGAACCCCGTTACCTTCCTCCTGTCCTGTCATGCCACGCTCATCGGCATCCCAGGGTGTTTGAAGTGTCATGCTCATGACGCCGCACTCTGCCGCCGCTACGCGCGTCACGGGCCTGCCTGGTAACCCCACCGATGGAGGCAGTACCCCCATGCGTGAATCACGACGGAGCCTGCGAAGACTTCTGGCCTTCGCGTTCCCCGCCCTCGCCCTCGCCGTCTCCGGATTCGTCGCGGCACCGGCCGCGCAGGCACAGGCACCGGCGCACACCACCACCTCCCAGGCCACCGCCCGGACCGGCCGGGCCGCCCAGAACGCCAAGGCCCTCACCGACCCGGCCCGGCAGGCCGTGCACAGCACCGGCAAGGCCGGGCAGAAGGTGCCCACCCAGCACCTGTGCGCCACCGCCGCCAAGGCCGGCCAGGTCGCCTGCTTCGCCCAGCGCCGTACCGACATCAGGCAGCGGCTGGCCTCCGCGCTCGCCGCCGCCCCCTCCGGCCTGAGCCCGAGCAACCTGCACAGCGCCTACAACCTGCCCTCCACGGGCGGTTCGGGCCTCACCGTCGCCGTGGTCGACGCGTACAACGACCCGAACGCGGCCTCCGACCTCGCCACCTACCGCTCGACGTACGGCCTGTCGGCGTGCACCGTCGCCAACGGCTGCTTCAAGCAGGTCAGCCAGACCGGCTCGACGACCTCGCTGCCGACGAACGACTCCGGCTGGGCCGGCGAGGAAGCGCTCGACATCGACATGGTCAGCGCCGTCTGCCCGAACTGCAACATCATCCTCGTCGAGGCCAACTCCGCCACCGACGCCGACCTCGGCACCGCCGAGAACGAGGCCGTCGCGCTCGGCGCCAAGTTCGTCTCCAACAGCTGGGGCGGCTCCGAGTCCTCCTCCCAGACCAGCGAGGACACCTCCTACTTCAAGCACCCGGGCGTGGCGATCACCGTCTCCGCCGGTGACAGCGGCTACGGCGCCGAGTACCCGGCGACCTCCCAGTACGTGACCGCCGTCGGCGGCACCGCGCTCTCCACCTCCTCCAACTCCCGCGGCTGGACCGAGTCCGTCTGGAACACCAGCTCCACCGAGGGCACCGGCTCCGGGTGCTCCGCCTACGACGCCAAGCCGAGCTGGCAGCCCGACACCGGCTGCACCAAGCGCATGGAGGCCGACGTCTCCGCGGTCGCCGACCCGGCCACCGGCGTGGCGGTCTACGACACCTACGGCGGCTCCGGCTGGGCGGTCTACGGCGGCACCAGCGCCTCCTCGCCGATCATCGCCGGCGTCTACGCCCTCGCGGGCACCCCGGGCTCCAGCGACTACCCGGCGAAGTACCCGTACCAGCACACCGGCAACCTGTACGACGTCACCAGCGGCAGCAACGGCTCCTGCTCGACGTCGTACTTCTGCACCGCCCGTACCGGCTACGACGGCCCGACCGGCTGGGGCACCCCCAACGGCACCGCCGCCTTCACCTCCGGAACGAGCACCGGCAACACGGTGACCGTCACCAACCCCGGCAGCCAGTCCACCGCCACCGGCAGCTCGGTCAGCCTCCAGATCTCGGCCTCCGACAGCGCGGGCGCGACCCTCACCTACAGCGCCTCCGGCCTGCCCACCGGCCTGTCCATCTCCAGCTCCACCGGCCTGATCTCCGGCACGGCGTCCACCGCGGGCACCTACAGCACCACCGTCACCGCGACCGACTCCACCGGCGCCTCCGGCTCGGCATCCTTCACCTGGACGGTCAGCACCAGCGGCGGCGGCACCTGCAGTTCGTCCCAGCTGCTGGGCAACCCGGGCTTCGAGTCGGGCAACACCACCTG
>NZ_JBFAXI010000166.1:0-8873 GCF_040680735.1 Streptomyces sp. NPDC051987
GGCACGGCGGGATCCGCCGGCCGCGACCGGTCCTTGGACGAGGGCGGGATGAGCTGGTTCATGGGGACCGTCCTGTGCAGAGGAAGGGCGCGCGGGCAACCCACCACGCACCCGCGGCCGTACGACCCGCCGCACCCCCCCTACGGCAGCGTCAGCGTCGCCACCGCCCCGCCGCCGTCCGCGTTGGCGAACCGCAGCCGTGCGCCCAGCACCTCCGCCTGCCCCACCGCGATCGTCAGCCCCAGCCCGTGCCCCTTGCCCCCGCCCTCCGTCCGGAACCGCTGCGGGCCGTGGGCCACCAGGTAGTCGGGATAGCCGTCCCCGTGGTCCCGCACGGTGACCTCCTTCCCCTCCACCGTCAGCACCACCGGCCCCCGCCCGTGCCGGTGCGCGTTGGCGACCAGGTTCCCCAGCACCCGCTCGAGCCGCCGCCGGTCGGTCTCGACCCACACGTCCCGGACGACCTTCACCTCGGTCTCCGTCCCGGACGCCCGCACCACCCGCTCGGCCAGCGTGCCCAGCGCCTCCGCGTCCGTCTCCAGCCGCTCCCGGCCCGAGTCCAGGCGGGAGATCTCCAGCAGGTCCTCGGTGAGCGTGCGCAGCGCGGCCACCCGGTCCCGCACCAATTCCGTCGGCCGCCCCGGAGGCAGCAGCTCCGCCGCCGCGTGCAGCCCGGTCAGCGGCGTGCGCAGCTCGTGCGCCACGTCGGCCGTGAACCGCTGCTCGCTCAGCAGCTTGCTCTGCAGCGACGCGGCCATGCCGTCCAGCGCCGCGGCGACCGCGGCCACCTCGTCCTGCGGGCGGGTCGGGTCCTTGGTAAGGGGATCGTGCACCCGGGCGTCCAGGTCCCCGGCGCTGATCCGCCGGGCCACCTGCGCGGTGCCGTGCAGCCGCCGGGTCACCCGGGTCACCGCGAACGCGCCGACCAGCAGCGTCGCCCCGATGGCCAGCGCCGACGACCACAGGATGGAGCGGTCCAGGCCGTCGATGGTGCGGGCCTGCTGGGAGTAGTCGACGGCCACGGCGAGCGTCCGGTGCCGGTCGGCCGGTCCCGCCGCCCACATCACGGGGCGACCGCCGTCGTCGGCGACCATCGTGCCGCGGTCCCCGGCCAGCGCCAGCGCCCGCAACGACGCGGGCAGCCCCCATGGATCGAGGCGGGCGTCCCGGGGCAGCGCGTCCCCCGCCTGGTACGCGGCCGTCGCCTCCGCGAGCCGGGCCAGCGCCTGGTCGCGGGCCTGTGCCACGGTCTGGTCGGTGACCGACACGTGGACCAGGACGCCGAGCAGCGCGGCCAGCGCACAGCACATCCCCGCGATGAACGCGGCCGACTTCGCCGCGAGCGTCCCGGCCCAGCGGGGGAGCCTCATCGCGCACCCGCCGATGTCGCAGCCGATGTCGCAGCCGATGCCGATGCCGATGCCGATATCGATGCCGACGCGTGTGGCGCTGAGGCGGACGGCAGCGGTCTGCGGGTGTGGTGCCCCTTGCCGGTGCGCAGGAACTCGTCCCGGGAGAACACCATCGCCCTGCGCTGCGGATCCCACGCCCAGGTCGTCCGGTACTCGTACCCGGTGATCCCGGCCGGCGACCGCACGATCACCGTACGCCCGGCCAGCTCGACGCCGATGATCGCGTCGTCGTCGTCGAGGATCTGCACCAGACGGTGCCGCTCGACGGTGTACACGCGCAGCGCGGTCTGGTTGGTCGGATACAGCCGGAAGCCGAGCGTCAGCTCGTCCCGTCCGTCCCCGGTCAGGTCCCGGTAGTACGGCTTCAGCAGCGGACACCCGGCCCCGCCGCCCCGGGCCCCGCACTTCCCCATCCGCGTCGCGGTGCCCTGGTACGCCCCGGTGGGCCCGAAGTCCGTCGGGTCCGAGGCGATCTCCGCCCGTACGACGGTCACCGGATCCACCCCGCGTATGTCGTCGCCGGGAACCGTGATCCCCTTGACCGGCCGAGAGCTGCCCTCGTCGTAGGGCCAGGCCGGGCTGGTCGCCGGCGGCAGGTCGGGCCAGAGCCTGTCGGGGCTGATCGCGGTCGGCGTCGCCCCGGCCGCGCGAAGCCCGCCGGAGTCGCCGCAGCCGGCCGCGGCCAGCGCCAGCAGGGCGACGGCGGCCGCGGTCACGGCGGTGCGGACGGGACGACGGGCGGACACGCTGCTCCTGGCTCGGCGGGGTAGGTCTCTCTCTTCCGGCTGGGTCGCCGATGCGGGCGGCCGGTGCAGGGGAGAGGCTACTCGGCGAGTTCCTCAAGGAGACGGGCGGTGGACAGTCCGGCCCGCAGGTAGGCGACGAACAGTTCGTTGTGCAGCGCCCAGGGCGAGCGCCGGGCGCGCACCAGCCGGATCGCCTCCTCGGCCGTACGCCCCTGGTGCACCAGGGCCTGCGCGACCACGAGCCCGGACCGGTTGTATCCGCTGTAGCAGCGCACCAGCACCGTCCGCCGCGCGTCCAGCGCCTCGCTGGCCGCCCTGGCCAGCCGCATCACGCCCGCGAGCTGGGTACCGTCCAACGGCCCGTCCGGTATGGGCCACACATGGTGCTCGACGTCCTGGTCCGGCCCGTGTCCGGGCAGCCGCAGCAGGCTCTGCACCAGATCGAACTCGTCCCGCACCACGGCGGGCTCCAGCCGTCCCGAACGCCCCCGGAACTCGTGGCCGCCCATCCACAGTCCGGGCACCACCTCGCTCCAGGGACTGTCCGGAGCCGGCACGTCGTACTGTTCCCCACGGATCCGCACCCGGCGCCTCCCCGCTGCGCGCGCCAACCCCTGTCAAAGGTAGCCGGGTTCTTGCCCCTGGAGCACCCCGCCTGTTCCCATGGTCGAGGGGTGATGACGCCATGAGCCCACTGCGCGTCGTGCCGACCTGGCGGCACGGTCAGGAGCGACTGTACGTATGCCTCGCGGATGGCAGGAACGTCGCCTGGTACGACCGTGAGGCGGGCCGGGTCAACCTGCTCAGCGAGGAGCGGCGGGACGACGTGCTGGAGACCCTGCGGCCGTTCATGACCGGCCCCGTCACCGTCGGCCCGCCGCCCGTGCCCACCCCCGCCGAACTGGCACGGCTGACCCTGCACCCCGACGACGACCTGGCGCCCAACCGGCCCGGTGAGGCGCTGCTGGTCGCGCTCGACCGGGACCCCGGTCCGGCCCACCGCCTCCGTCCCGACCCGCGCCGCCGCGCCCTGACCGCGGAACAGACCGTCGGCGACGCGCTGGACCGGCTGGACGGCGCCGGCTGGCACGCCCTGCACTCCGTCCCGCTGCCCGGCGGCGGCCGTATCCACCACCTGCTGATCGGGCCGGGCGGCCTGTTCTGCGTGCACTCCCTCTACGCACGCAAGCAGAAGGTCCTGATCGCCGACCCGATGATCACACTGGGTCGCCGTGACGCCCAGCCTCTCCTGCGCCGCCTGCGGGCGGACGCCGACCGGGCCTCTTACGCCCTCACGGCGGAGGTCCGCCCGGTGCTGGCGCTGACCGAACCGGCGGACGTCGTGCTGATCGCCCCGCCGCGCGAGGTTCGGATCCTCCGCGACCGGGAGCTGGACACCCTGTCCCGACTCGGCGGCGTCCTCAAGCCGGCGGACGTGGAGGCCCTGCACGCGATGGCCCGGGACCGCAACACGTGGGGGAGGGTGTAGGGCGCCCCGCGCACTGCTCCGGCGCCGCGCCGTTGCTGGTGCCTGGTGCCTGGTGCCTGGTGCCTGGTGCCTGGTGCCGGTCGTCGCCGCCTCGCCGTCGCTGCCGTCGCCTCGTGTCGTGCTGCCGTCGTGCCGCCGTCGTGCCGTCGCCTCGCCGTCGCCCGTCGTCGGTGCCGGTGCCGTCGTCGGCGTCGCCGTCGGCGTTCAGGGCAGGGGTGTCGCGCGTCGTGCGTCCAGCAGCGGGGCCAGCAGGTCGCCGTGGTCCTGGACGCGCGGCGCGATGTCCCCGGCCAGGAACACCAGCTGCTCCGCCGCCCGGCACCGGGCGACCTCCTCCCACGTCACCGGCGCCGACACCGTCGGCTCGCGCCGCGCCCGCACCGTGTACGGCGTGGCCGTCGTCTTCCGCCCCGCGTTCTGGCTCCAGTCCACGAACACCTTCCCCGGCCGCAGACTCCGGGTCATCCGGTGCACCACCAGCTCGGGCATCGTCCGCTCGGCCTCCACCGCCAGCCCCTTCGCGTACTCGCTCACCCGCTCGCTGGACGCGCCCCGCACCGCCGCCAGCAGATGCAGCCCCTTCGACCCGGCCGTCTTGGCGTACGCCTCGATCCCGTCCGCCGCCAGCCGTTCCCGCAGCCACAGCGCGACCTCACAGCACTGCACCACCGTCGCCGGCGCGCCGGGGTCCAGGTCGAAGACGATCCGGTCGGCCTCGTCCGGCGTCCGCACCAGCCACTGGTGCGTGTGGAACTCGGCCACCAGGTTCGCCGCCCACATCAGGCTCGCGAGGTCCTGCACCAGCACCATCCGGGCCGCCCCCTCCGACCGGCGCACCTCGGCGGTCGTGACCCACTCGGGCGTACCCGGAGGCACGTTCTTGGCGAAGAAGACCTGGCCGTCCGGCCCGTCCGGGTACCGGAGGAAGGACACCGGCCGATCCCGCAGATGCGGCAGCAACACCCCGGCCGTCGTCGCGTAGTAGTGCAGCAGCTCGCCCTTGGTGAACCCGGTCGCCGGATACAGCACCTTCTCCAGATTGCTGAGCGCGACCCTTCGCCCGTCCACCTCTGTGATCGGCGTCATAGGATGACAATCTCATATAAAGACACAGGAACTGGACGGAGGGCAGCCGCAAGTGCGATCCATCTGGAACGGCGCGATCTCCTTCGGCCTCGTCAGCATCCCGATCAAGCTGGTGAACGCCACGGAGAGCCACTCGATCTCCTTCCGTCAGGTCCACACCGAGGACAACGGCCGGATCCGCTACCGCAAGTTCTGCGAGCTGGAGGACCGCGAGGTCACCCAGGCGGAGATCGGCAAGGGGTACGAGGACGCCGACGGCACGATCATCCCGGTCACCGACGACGACCTCTCCCACCTGCCCATCCCCACCGCCCGCACGATCGAGATCGTCGCGTTCGTCCCGGCCGACCGCATCGACCCGCTCCAGATGGACGCCGCGTACTACCTGGCGGCCGCCGGCGCTCCCGCGGCGAAGCCGTACACCCTCCTGCGGGAGGCCCTGAAGCGCAGCAACAAGGTGGCCATCGCCAAGTACGCGTTGCGCGGCCGGGAACGCCTCGGCATGCTCCGGGTGGTCGGCGACGCCATCGCCATGCACGGCCTGCTCTGGCCGGACGAGGTCCGCGCACCCGAGGGCGTCGCCCCCGACGTCGACGTCAGCGTCCGCGACAAGGAACTCGACCTCGCGGACGCCCTGATGGACACCCTCGGCGAGGTCGACCTGAAGGACCTGCACGACGAGTACCGGGAGGCCCTGGAAGAGGTCATCGCCGCGAAGGCGGCCGGCGAGACCCCGCCGGAGTCCCCCGAACCGGCAAAGGCCGGCAAGGTCCTCGACCTGATGGCGGCCCTGGAGAAGAGCGTCCGGGCGGCGAAGGAGTCGCGGGGCGAGGAGGCGGCGGAGGTCACCGAGCTGCCGCAGAAGAAGCAGCCCGCGAAGCAGACCACCGGGAAGAGGCCGGCGGCGAAGAAGACCACGGCCGGGTCGGCGACCGCGAAGTCGACGACGGCCAAGTCGGCCACGACCAAGTCGACGGCCGCAAAGAAGACGGCGGCCAAGAAGTCGACGGCGGCCAAGACGACCGCCAAGAAGTCCCCGGCGAAGAAGACCGCCCGCAAACGCTCGGCGTGAAGAAGGCCGCCCGGCAAACGCCCGTCGTGACGATCGCCCGTCGTGACGATCGCCCGTCGTGACGATCGCCCGTCGTGACGATCGCCCGTCGTGACGATCGCCCGTCGTGACGATCGCTCGGCGTGACGACGACCGGGCCGTCAACCCACCGGACCGGCGTCTGCGCGCTCTTCGAACAGGCCGGGCGTAGGGCAGGGACCTACGTGGCCGCCCGCACGGCCGCGCCGGTTGTCACGCGTCACGTCACGGCTGCCACGCGTCACGTCACGGCGGTCAGGCGGCTCTCTGGGAGGCGGCCGCGTCGGGGTGCAGGTCGTCGAGGGTGAGCCGGTGGGCCGGAGGATCCGGCAGGACGGTCTCGTGGCTGACCCGCAGTCCGGGGTCCACATGGAGGAGTTGACCGGGTTCGATCGCGCGCCAGTCGGGGTTCTCGTCCAGCGGTTCGCTCGCGACGACGACGGCGGGATGATCGGTGAGGTGCGCCGAGTGGATGCGCAGGCGGCCGTGGCTGCCGCTCTGGTCGAGATGCCGACTGCCCTGCCGGCCGCCGGGCCCGCGCTCCAGGACGTAGAGACCGTGGGTGTCCGGGTAGCGCAGTGCCCACAGCTCCCGCGGGGTGGCCAGGATCAGGTTCAGGGCGTAGACAGGCAGGTTCGCGGCGATCCAGTGGGCGGCCTCCCGGATGCCCGCGGTGACGTCGCCGTCGTGCCGCCGGATCTCCCGGGTGATCAGGGCGAAGCACCGCTCGGAGTCGGTGTCGCCCCGGACCAGCGAGCGGTCCTCGCCCAGATGGGCGTCGAGTTCGCCGAGGCCCTCGACGACCCCGTTGTGTGCGAAGAGCCGTCCGTCCTGCTCGAAGGGGTGGGTGTTGCGTACGTCGAGGCTGCCGGTGGAGGCGAAGCGGAGGTGGGCGATGAAGGTCGCCGACTCCCGCTGCCGCGCCTCCTGCGCGAAGGCGCGGTCGCGGTAGGCGGCGATGGGCGCCTTGTCGACGTGCGGGGTGCCGTCGGGGCCGAACCAGCCGAGGCCGGTGCCGTCAGGATCCCGGTGGCTCTGCCGGCTGAGGCTGTCCGGCGCGTCGAGCAGCCAGAACGTGGCATGCGCCCGGACCGGCGCGCTGCTGAGGCCGAAAAGACGGCACACGGGTCCCTCCTGAAGCCGGGCCGACCCCTCCCGGCATGCCATGGACTGGGCGTCTGCGCCTGTCGGGCGTCTGCCTCGGGGCCGACGGTTCGCGCTCTGCGGCCATTGTCGCCCCGGGACGGGTCCGGCGCCCGCGCCGTTCCAGCCGCCGCAGCGGCGCGCGCCGCGCCCCGTCAGCCGACACCCTGCTCGACGTCCAGGTGCATCGGCCCCCGTAGTACGGGGCTGAGCCGGTACGGGGGCGGGTCGGCGACGAGCCGGGGCCGGTCGAGGCGGCGGGCCAGCTCGCCGAGCGCGATCTGGGCCTCGCGGCGGGCCAGCGGGCCGCCGAAGCAGAGGTGGGCGCCGCCGCCGAAGCCGAGGTGCTGGTTGTCCTGCCGGTCGGGTTCGAAGCGGTCCGGCTCGTGGAAGCGGTTCGGATCCCGGCTGCCCGAGGCCAGCATCAGCATGATCTGCGAGCCCTTGGGGATGACGGTGTCCGCGACGGTGAGGTCGCTGTACGCTGCCCGGCACGGAATGATCTGCACAGGTGGCTCGTAGCGCAGCAGCTCCTCCACCAACGGCACGACGAGCTCCGGTTCGTCGCGCAGTCGCCGCAGCACCTGCGGATGCCGCAGCAGGGTCAGCATGCCGTTGGCGATGAGGTTGACGACGGTCTCGTGGCCGGCGACGAGGAGCACTTTGGCGGTGGCGACGATGTCGGCGTCGGTCATCCGCCCGTCTGGCCCGTCGTCGTTGGCCAGCCGTGACAGCAGGCCGTCTCCGGGCCGACCGTGCCGCTGTGCCACCAACTCGCCGAGACACCGCCGCAGGTCGTCGCGGGCCCGGACGCCCTTCTCCAGTTTCCGCTTCGGGTCGGTCTCGGGGTCGTAGTCGACCGAGTCCATGATGTCGTGCACCCAGAGGTGGAACCTCGGCTCGTCCTCGTGGGGCACGCCGAGCAGGTGGCAGATCACGGTGACGGGGAGCGGAAAGGCGAAGTCGTCGACGACGTCGATTCGCTCCCGGCCCGCCAGGCCGTCGATCAGGCCGCCCACAGTGGCGGCCAGGAAGCCTTCGAGCCCGGTCACCAGTCCAGGGCTGTGCGGGGGGCCGAAGTGGCGCATCGCCATCCGCCGCAGCCGGTCGTGCTCGGGCGGATCCCTGTGGATGAACGACGACGCGGCCCCTCCTTCGGCCGGGGTCCCTCCCTCGGCCTGGGGCACCGGACGCGACAGATTGCGCAGGTCGGAACTCAGGTGCGGGTCGTTCAGCACGTCCGTGATCTCACGGTAGGTACTGATGACATAGCTGCCGTCCTGCTGCCGGGCGACCGGTGTCCGGCGCAGCTCGGCGTAGAGCGGGTAGGGGTCGGCCCGGGACGAGTAGTCGAAGATCCGCTGCAACGTGCCGGACGTCCCGTATCCGGTCGCAGGCGTGGTCGCCCGGCCTTCCTCACGATGCCCATGCCCATGCCCACGCCCACGCCCAAGCCCCTGCCGGACGCGCCGCTCACCCGGATTAGGTCCTGTGGCAACCGCTGTAGCGCTTTGGGCGAGCAGGGCGGGGCCGGGGAAGTCGACGGGCAACGGTTTCAGGTCGGCCGGCTGGTCGGGCGTGGGACAGGGGGGCGGGAAGGGCGCGGCCGTCTCGATCAGGCGCTGGTAGTGGTCCAGCCACTTGCCGTTGTCGAAGCTCACGGCAGCCGTGACCCGGCCCCGATAGCCGTACGCGGCGACGAAGCGGTGGTCGGAGACCGAGCCCTGAGTGACCACCACCTCGTCGGCGAAGGTGGGCACGCCGACGGACTTGATGTTCACGCCGAACTGGATCGACCAGAACCGCGGGACGGACAGGTGGGGCCAGCGGTCCGCCTGGCCGTGGACCATGTTGTGGGCGGCGACCTCGGCCTGCTCCACCGCGTTGGCCCAGTGCTCCAGCGAGAT
>NZ_JBFAXI010000167.1:0-8543 GCF_040680735.1 Streptomyces sp. NPDC051987
AGCCAGCTCCCGGACGCCGAACCGCTGACCCCCGTCGTCGACTCCACCGGCCTCGGCGTACCCCCCGCCCCCGCCCCCCCCCCGTCCGCTCGCGTAGGCTTGCCGGATGTTCAGCCCCGAAGGCCCGAGCCTGCGTGAACTCACCGTCCAGGCCCTCTCCTCGGTCGAGCGCGGCTACGACCTGCTGGCCCCGAAGTTCGACCACACCCCCTTCCGGACCCCCGACCCGGTCCTGGAGGCGGTCGCGAAGGCGCTCACCCCGCTCGGCCCCTTCGAGGACGGCCTCGACCTGTGCTGCGGGACCGGAGCCGGCACCGGGGTGCTGGGCCGGCTGTGCCGGCGCACCGTCACCGGGGTGGACTTCAGCGCCGGCATGCTGGCGGTCGCCCGCCGGCAGCCCCCGCCCGAGGGCCCGGACGTCGCGTACGTGCGCGGCGACGCCCGGGCCCTGCCGTTCGGCCCCGCCTTCGACCTGGTCGTCAGCTTCGGGGCGTTCGGGCACTTCCTGCCCCGGGAGCTGCCCGGCCTCTTCGGGCAGGTGCACGCGGTGCTGCGGCCGGGCGGCGCCTTCGCCTTCCCGGTGCTCGCGCCGCCGCGGCCCACCAGCCCCGCGTTCTGGACGCTGCTGGGCTTCGACGCCGTGATGCGGGTGCGCAACGCCCTGTGGCGGCCCCCGTTCGTCATGTACTACCGGGCCTTCCGGCTCGGCACCGTGCTGGCGGAGCTGACCCGGGCGGGGTTCGGCACGGACCTGTACCCGTTGCCCGGGTTCGGCACGCGCGACGACGGCGGCCCGCGTGCCCGGCTGGTCGTGGCCCGCCGGGGTCAGCCCACGGCGGGGACCGTGAACTCGTAGACGAGCGCGTCCTGGCGGGCGTCCACCACCAGGTCGGTGATCTCCAGCGGGCGCGCGAACTGGTCGTGCACCCGGCGGGTCACCCGGACCGTGGACCCGTCCGCGGCCTTGGTGATGGAGTCCCGGTGATGCAGGGTGAGCCCCGCCTTGCGCATCCAGTCGTAGGCCCGGCGCAGCTGTGCGCCGGCGCAGCCGTCGGCCCGGTCCCGGTAGCGGCCCAGCTCCTCCACCTCGGTCAGGGCCACCGTGGAGAAGGAGGTCACGGCGGTGCGCAGGGCGTGTCCGTCGGGGGAGGCGGACTCGTAGCGGTGCACCAGGGTCGGCCGGTGCGGGGCCAGCCCCAGCGCCGTCGCGTGCTCGGGCGGCGGCTCCTCCCAGGTGACCGTGGCCCGGTCGACCGCCCCCGGTTCCGTGGCCCCGGCGCCCACCGGGAAGGCCAGGGAGACCGGGCGCTGCACCGGACGGCCGCGCAGGGTCGCGTGGCTGCCCCGCCGGTCGGTGGCCACCAGGCCGCTGTGCCGCAGCACGTCCAGTGCCTGCCGGACGGTCTCCCGGCTGACCTGGAAGTGCTGGGCCAAGTGGCGTTCGCCGGGCAGCCGTTCACCCGGCGGTATCGTGCCGTCGCGCAGTTCGCCGAGGAGTTGTGTCGCGATCCGCCAGTACAGGGGCTGCCCTTCGCTCTCGGAGTGATCGTGGGGGGTGGTGCGGGCCATGCCGCTCCTCCTGTGGGTGACAAGAAGTAGCCGTGCGGGTTCGTTCCGCGACCACATCTAGCATTGGTCTAAACCATCAGGGAAGAGCGGCCGACGGGTTCGGCCGAAACCGTGCGGGCCTCACAGGCTCTCGTACACCGCCTTGACCAGGGCCGTCTTGCGTGGATCGTCGGCGATCCGCGGCCCCATGCGGTTCATGACATAGCCGAGGGAGACCCCCGCTTCCGGGTCGGCCAACCCGCAGGAGCCGCCGAACCCGTCGTGCCCGACGGCGCGCGGGTTCGGTCCGTACGAGCCGTTCGGGCCGCTCAGCCAGAGTCCCAGTCCGATCTCGGTCTCGTGCTCGAAACCCGCCCCGAGCACCAGGTCACGGCAGCTGCCCTGCCCCTCCCGCACCCGCTCCGCCGCCTCGGGCGACAGCACCCGCAGGCCGCCGTGCTCGCCCCGGCCGGCGAACACCCCGTACAGCGCGGCGACCGCGCGGGCCGTGCCGTGCCCGTTGGCCGCCGGGATCTCGGCCGCCCGCCACTCGGGGGTGTTCGCCGCGCCCGCGCCCACGCCCGGGTTGGCCAGGGCGGCGACCGCGGCGGGCGCCAACTGGCTGAAGATCGCGGCCTGTTCGCTCTCCGACACGACCCGGGGGTGCACCAGTTCGGCCGCCCGGCCCGCTTCCTTCTCCGGCAGCCCGATCGTGAAGTCGATGTCCAGCGGGCCGGTGACCTCCCGCTCCAGGAACGCCCCCGGCAGCAGCCCCGACACCCGCCGCACCACCTCGCCGACCAGGAAGCCGTAGGTCAGCGCGTGGTACCCGGACCTGGTCCCCGGCTCCCACCAGGGTTCGGTCGCCGCCAGCCGCGCGGTCGTCAGCTCCCAGTCGTACAGGTCCCGGAGCGAGTGCGGCTCGCGGAGCCCGGACAGTCCGGCCCGGTGCGAGAGCAGATGACGGACCAGGACGCGCTCCTTGCCCGCCGCCGCGAACTCGGGCCAGTGGTCCGCCACCGGCGCGTCGAGGTCGAGCAGTCCCCGGTCGGCCAGGATGTGGGCGCACAGGGCCACCGGTCCCTTGGTCGTGGACCAGACGTTGACCACAGTGTCGCGCTCCCACGGCCGGCTGCGTGCCGGATCCGCCCAGCCGCCCCACAGATCCACCACGGTCTCGCCGCCGACCGTCACCGCGACGGCGGCGCCCAGTTCCTCCCGGTCCCGGAAGTTCTCCTCGAACGCCTCCCGCACCGCCGTGAACCGCGGGTCGCAGTGGCCATGGACCTGGGGCTGTGGCTGGGGCTCGTGCTCGGACATGCGCCCTCCGTGGTACGCCGGAATACCCGGACCGCGACGCTGCGGCCGGACACTCCTGAACATACCGACTGGTCGGACTGGAGGGAAGGGCGGAGCGGCGAAGGTCAGAGGAGGAAGAGCGGCCCGGCCGGCTCCTGGTGGCCCTCGGCGGTGTGCCAGTAGTCGCGGGTCTCCACCGCGAGGCCCTGCGCGTCGAAGCGCAGGAACACGCACCCGGCCAGCGTGGCCGCCGTGCCCCCCTCCTCCGACAGCACCCGGAACTCCGCCGCCGCGACCCCGTCCGGACCCACCAGCGGCGCCGAGAACCGGACGTCCGCCACCCGCTCGGCCTCGAACGACCGGCGCAGGTAGGCGGCGAGTTCGTCCCGGCCCCGGTGCGGGGTGCGGAACGGCATCGAGCGGTGCACGCAGTCCTCGGCGTACAGGGCCAGCAGCGCGGTCACGTCGTGCGCCGCCCACCCCCGCTGCCAGACCCGGACGAACCGCTCGGCAGCCTCGCGCGTGTCCATCCCGGCCGCCTCCTCAGACGTACGACCGGAGCCAGCGCATCTTCGCCGCCTCGTGGTACGGGCCGCCGCCCTCGTGGTCGTTGAACTCGTACACCTCGATCGTCTTGTCCTCGTGCGCCCAGGAGTTGTACGCCGCGAAGACCGTGGACGGCGGGCAGGTCTGGTCCTCCAGGGCCGCCGAGAACAGCGCCGGGGCCCGGCCGCGCGCCGCGAAGTGCACCCCGTCGAAGTAGGACAGGGTGCGCTGCACCTCCGCGGACCTGCCCCGGTGGGTCTTCAGGAACAGGCCGATCTCCCGGTACGGGTGACGGTCCGTCAGCGTGGTGGCGCGCGGGAAGTCGCACAGGAACGGCACGTCCGGGGCGACGGCGACCAGGTCCGGTACCAGACCGCCGACGGCGATGCTGATCCCGCCGCCCTGGCTGGAGCCGAGCGCCACGGTCCGCGCCGCGTCGGTCAGCGGGTGCGAACGGGCCGCCTCCACGGCCCGCACCGCGTCCGTGAACACCCGCCGGTAGTAGTAGTTCTCCGGCGCGTCGATGCCCCGTGTCATGAACCCGGGGTACGCCGGCGCGCCGCCCACCGGGTCGGGGGTGCCGCCCCCGCCGCCCCAGGCACTGCCCTGGCCCCGGGTGTCCATCGTGAAGTGCGCCCGTCCCGTCGACGCCCAGAGCAGGTTCTCGTGCGCGAGCCCGCGGCCGCCGCCGTACCCGACGAACTCCACGACCAGCGGCAGGGGTTCGGTGGCGCCGGCCGGCAGTCGCAGCCAGCCCTTGACCGGGTGGCCGCCGAACCCGGCGAACGTCACGTCGTAGACGTCGACGGTGGACAGGCCGGTGTCGACCGGCTCGAAGCGGGCGTCGAGATCGTGCGCACGGGCCTCCTGCAGGGTCTTGGACCAGAAGGCGTCGAAATCGTCGGGCGCCACCGACGCACTGCGGTGCTCGCGCAGTTCGTCGAGGGGAAGGTCGAACAGGGCCATCTACAACCGCCTTGGCGAAGGGAAGGTGCGGATGATCACACCGTACGTGCGTGGTCCGACGAATCGCCAGGCCCCGGCGGCGCCGGAGCCCTCCGGCGAGCCCGTGCCGCCGGCTGTCGACCCGCTGCTCAGGACGGCCGGACAGGGCGTCGACGACGGCGCGCGGGAGGATCCGGCCGGCACGGTGGTCCCGGCGGGTGGTCGGGTCACCCCGCGTGGCCGCCCTGGGCCGGGCCGGCTCCCGCCCCCTGTCAGGCGCGCCCGCGGGTCCAGTCCGGGCCGGTGCGCGCCCACTCCTGCTCCCACTCGGCGAGCCGGTGGCGCAGCGCCACCCGGCGCACGACGCCATGGCCGAGCAGCACCACGGCCGCCGCGCAGCTCGCCGCGCACAGGCCCACGGTGACGGTGTGCTGCCAGACGGCGACCTCGTCGGGCGGCGGGGCGACCCCGTGCCCCTGCCGGTCGAACCACACGTCCACCGTGTCACCGGTCCTGGTCCCCGCCGGCACCCGGGCCACGGCCGTCTTCGTCCCCGCGCCGGGCACGGTCCAGCGGACACTCGTCCGGTACGCGTGCGCCCGGTCGCCGCCCTGCACGGAGGGCAGCTGCTCCGGGGCGCCGCCGACCACCACGGCCCGTACCATGTGCCGCTCGGACCGCTCAGCCGCCGCGACCGACCGCGCATGATCATGGGCCCACAGCCCCGCCACCGCCCCCACCAGCGGCGCGCCCACGCAGAGCAGGACCGCGACGGTCAGCGCGATCCACGCCTCCACCACGTCGGACGTGCGCCGCAGCGGGTTCTGCCGCCAGCGCCAGCCACGCACCCGGGTACGCATGTCGACCTCCTCGCCGCCGGAGCCGGAGGGCCGGACAGCCGGTCCGCAGCTCCCAGCGTGCCCCCGTTCGCACGCGAGCGTCCACACGGGACCGGCTACCCCGAACGGAGTACCCGCTCCCGGTGGAGTCACCGGCTGCGGCCGCGGCCGGAGCACGGGCGGTGCCGCGCGCCCCGGCCGGGCGCCGGTCAGGCCCCGGGTGCCGCTCAGGGGGCCGCGATGTACGCGGTGAGCAGGTCGCGGCAGACCGGGACGAGGTCCGCACCGGACAGGCCGCGCTTGGGCAGGACGGCGGAGGGCCTGCCCGCACGGTCCAGCAGGACGAACTGCCGGTCGTACTCCGTGAACGCACCGAACTGCGACCAGGCGTAGGCGGTGGTCAGCCCCTCCCTGCGGATGGTCAGCGCCTCCGGTGCGATCTCCGCCTCGTGCGGCAGCCGCAGGACGGGTGAGCGCCGCCGGGCGGCGAGGGCCCTGCGGCGAAGACTCCGCCGGGTGGTGACGGCGAGCGCCCTGAGGACGAAGTGGACGAGGACCACCGCGAGCAGCAGGAGGGCGGGGACCCACCACTGCCAGGGCCGCCCGGTGGCGGCCAGCCACACCAGCAGGCCCCACAGGATCACGAGGACGGCGACCGCCTGGCCCAGCGCCCGCCTGCGCGCGCGCCGCCGCACGGGAGCGCGGGCCAGCAGCTCCAGGAGGTCGTCGGCCTCCGGGACGTACCTCAGCGTCAGCGTCGGCTGCATCATCCCCCCTGCCCTCGACGGGCGAAACCCGCGCATCGTAAGGGCGGGCGCCGCAGAAGGGGAGTGCCGTGCGGGCGGCGAAGGGACCGGCTCGGGCCGATCATTGCGGCCGTATGAACGATCCGCGCGCGCGGGAATAGGGGCCCCGCGCTCGTCCTTGGCGCAGAGTGCCGCTGCCCGGACACCGGCGACAGCACCAGAGAGCGAGGAAACACGATGCCCCAGGCGTACGTCTACACCAGTCACGGCGGGCCCGAGACCGAGGCCTTCGCCGACGTCGACCGGCCCGTACCCGGCCCCGGTGAACTGCTGGTCGCGGTCCGCGCGGCGGGGGTCAACCCCGTCGACTGGAAGCTGCGCGGCGGTTTCCGCCGCCCCGGCGAGGGGGAGGCGCGCTTCCCGGTCGTCCTCGGCAGCGAGGCCGCCGGTGTGGTCGAGGGGATCGGCGCGGGCGTGACCGGGTTCTCGGTCGGCGACGAGGTCTTCGGCAACGCTCCCCACGGCGCGTTCGCCGAGTACGCCCTGCTGACGGCGTCCGTGACGGCGCACAAGCCCGCGGCACTGTCCTTCACCGACGCCGCCACCCTGCCGGTCGCCGCGGCCACCGCCTACGACGGCGTACGCCAGCTCGACCTGCCCGAGGGCGCGACCCTGCTGGTCACGGGCGCGGGCGGCGGAGTCGGCGTGGCGGCCCTGCAGATCGCCCACGCCTGGGGGCTGCGGGTGATCGCAGTGGCGAGCGAGGCCAAGAAGGACCTCGTCGAGTCGCTGGGCGCCGTGCACGTGCCCTCCGGGCCCGGCCTGGCCGACCGGGTGCGGTCCGTCGCTCCCGACGGCGTGGACGGCGTCTACGACCTGGTCGGCGGCGAGGTGCTGGCCGAGGCGGCCGGTCTGCTCGCCGACCGGACCAGGCTGATCACCGCGGGCGCACTGCCTCAGACCGTCGCGGCCCTGGGCGGGGCGCGGGTGGCACGCGCCCGGACCGCGGCGGTGCTGGACGCGGTGGCCGAGCTCGTCGTGGCCGGAGAACTCGACCCGCACGTCTCGCGGACCTTCCCGCTGGACCGGGCCGACGAGGCGCTGCGCGCCGTCGAGGAAGGGCACGCCCTCGGCAAGATCGTGATCGAGGTGGCCCCGTGAGCGTCCCGAACTCCCGTGAGGGTGCCCCGCACGTCCTGGACAACCCTGCCCGCGCCTCGCTCACCGGCCCGCACGCCCGCTTCGCCGAACGGCGCGGCCGGATCCTGCGCTACCCCGTCGACGTCTCCCCGTGGCTGGCGCTGCCCGACGACCCCGGTGCCGGCGACTGGGCCGATCTCGCCGCCCTGGCGGGCCCCGGCGCGGAGGTCCCGCTGCCCGGGTACCGGGGCGACCTCCCGGAGGGCTGGGAGCTCACGATGAACATCGCGGGCGTGCAGCTGGTGGACGACGGCATGGAAACCGCACCGGAACCGGCCGCGGTCCGGCTCGGCCCGGCCGACGTGCCGGAGATACTGGACCTGATCGAGCGCACCCGACCCGGCCCCTTCCTGCCCCGCACCGTCGAACTCGGTACCTACCTGGGCATCCGCCGCGACGGGAAACTGATCGCGCTGGCGGGGGAGCGGCTGCACCCGCCGGGCTGGACCGAGATCAGCGCGGTCTGCACCGATCCGGCCCACCGCGGCGAGGGCCTCGCGACCCGGCTCGTCCGTGCGGTCGCGCACGGCATCCGGGAACGCGGCGAGACCCCCTTCCTGCACACCGGCGCAGAGAACACCACCGCGATCCGCCTGTACGAGTCGCTCGGCTTCCGCCTGCGCCGCCGTACGGCGTTCATCGCGGCCAGGGTGCCGGCCTCGCTCGGTCAGCCGTCCGCGGAGCCCGCCGGGGTCCCGGCGTTGTAACGGGCCAGATATCCGGCGAACCTGACCAGGTCCGCCTCCGGCCAGTCCGCCAGCCGCTCCCGGAAGGCGGCCCGGCGGCTCCGCGTGACCTGGGCCAGGATCTCCTGCCCGGCGTCCGTCAGATGCAGCACCTGGACCCGGTGGTCCGCCGGGTCCAGGCGGCGCTCGATCAGTCCCACCCGCTCCAGCGCCGCCACCTGCCGGCTGACCGTGGACTTGTCCAGGGCGTAGTGCGCGGCCAGATCGGTGGCCCGGCAGCCGCCGCTCTCCTCCAGATGCCCGAGCAGCGTGTACGAGACCAGGGACAGCTCGGGATGCATGCGCCCGGCCGACGCGCGGGCCCGGCGCGCGAAGATCGTCATCTCGCGCTGGATGGTCTCGACCGCCGTCTTTGCCGCTGTCACGGACGCACCTCCTCGACAATCCAGTTGCATAGTACAACTTGAAGGCGTCGCGGACGCTTGGGGCCTCAAACCGGTACCGAGGACGGCCGGCTGGGCACCGACAGCTGGATGGCGGCACGGCGGATGCTCAACGCCTGGGGCTACAACGCCGGTACCGTCGACGGGATCGCCGGACCGCAGACCAGGGCCGCGTCCTGGAACCACAACGCTACGGGCTGCTGAGAAGCCCCCGCATGCCGGTCCGGGCCGGTCGAGCGGGCAGGGCCGCGGAGGGCCATCTGCCGCGGCTCGACATGAGGCGGGCGCGGT
>NZ_JBFAXI010000168.1:0-8410 GCF_040680735.1 Streptomyces sp. NPDC051987
TACGGCTACCAGGTCACCAACGTCGAGGCCTCCATGTCCTCGCCGTCGTCCCTGCTGCACTGGACCCGGCGCATGATCGAGATCCGCAAGCAGAATCCTGCCTTCGGACTGGGGTCCTATACGGAGCTGCAGTCGTCGAACCCGGCGGTGATCGCGTTCCTGCGCGAGTACGAGGACGACATCGTCCTGTGCGTGCACAACTTCTCCCGGTTCGCCCAGCCGACGGAGCTGGACCTCAGGCGCTTCGACGGCCGGCACCCGGTGGAGCTGTTCGGCGGGGTCCGCTTCCCGGCGATCGGCGAACTGCCCTACCTGCTCACCCTGGCCGGGCACGGCTTCTACTGGTTCCGGCTGCGCGCGGAGACGGCCTAGCGCCCCGTAGGGGCGCGAAACGGTATCGGACACGCGGCTGCCGCCGCGTGGGCGCGACCGGCCCCCACCGGCCCACAGCCGAAGAACCGTGCACCCAGCGGAGCGTTTGGCACAGTCCACCCCGGGCGACGGCGGTTGGTTTCCTCCGCCCCGCCCGGGGCACGCATCAGTAACGCCCCCGACGACCCGGGGAAAGGACGTACCGCCATGGCGGAAACGGTCAGCCCCTCCACGCCCGCACTGCTCGCCTCGCTCGACCCGTTGCTGCGCGAATGGCTGCCCCGGCAGCGCTGGTTCGCCGGCAAGGGCAGCCCGGTCACCGGCTTCTCCCTGGTGGCCGAGACCGAACTCCTGCCCGCGGACAGCCGGCTGGGCCTGCGCCACCTGCTGGTCCGCGCCCACCAGCCGCCCGCCCCCGCCGAGGCCGGCGACTGCTACCAACTCCTGATAGGCGTGCGCGAGGCGCTGCCGCCCCGGCTGGCGCCCGCGCTGATCGGCCACGTCACCGAGGGCCCGCTGGCCGGGCAGACGGTCTACGACGCGCTGTACGACCCCCGGCCGGCCGAGGTGCTCCTGGAGGCCCTGCGCACCCGGGCCAGGATCGGCGGGCTGCGCTTCGAGCGCGACCCGGGCCAGGAGATACGCGACGGGCTGGTGGCCCGGCTGATGACCGGCGAGCAGTCCAACTCCTCGGTCGTCTACGGAGATACGTTCATTCTCAAGCTGTTGCGCCGGGTGGTGCCCGGCGTCAACCCCGACCTGGAGATACCCCTGGCCCTGGCCCGCGAGGGCTGCGCCCGGGTGCCCGCCCCGACGGCCTGGCTGCGTTCGGAGGTGGCCGGGGAACCCTATGTCCTGGCCGTGCTCCAGCCCTTCGTGCGCGGCGCGACCGACGGCTGGGAGCTGGCGCTGCGCGAGCTGGCGAAGGGCGAGGACTTCGCCGCCGAGGCGCGGGCGCTGGGCCGGGCCACCGCCGAGGTCCACACGGCGCTGGCGCGAGCGCTGCCCACCGCCACTCTCGGCCACAGCCAACTGGAGCCGCAGGTCGCGGGCATGGTCGAGCGGCTGGCGGCGGCCGTGCAGGCGGTGCCCGCGCTGCGGCCGTACGAGGACGGGCTGCGGTCCGCCTACACCGCGCTGGGCGACCTGGCCGCCGAGGGCCGTACCTGGACCGCCCAGCGGATCCACGGCGACCTGCACCTGGGGCAGTGCCTGCGGGCGCCGTCCGGCCAGTGGTCGCTGATCGACTTCGAGGGGGAGCCGGCCCGACCGCTGGCCGAGCGCCGGATGCCGCAGCCGACGGTGCGGGACGTCGCCGGGATGCTGCGCTCCTTCGACTACGCGGCCCACTCGGTGACCCCGCCGGTCCCCGGCTGGGCGGCGGTGTGCCGGGCGGCCTACTGTTCCGGCTACGCCGAGATCACCGGCGTCGACCCGCGCACCGACCCCGTGCTGCTGCGGGCCTACGAGACCGACAAGGCCGTCTACGAGGTCGTCTACGAGGCCCGGCACCGCCCCGACTGGCTTCCCGTCCCGCTGTCGGCCGTACGCCGCCTGGCCACCCCCGACCCGACCTGATCTCCGGGAGACGCGTCCGTGACCTCCAACAACCCCGTGCCCGTAGCCGGCAGCGACCGTGAGCGGCTGCTGCACGGCACCCATCACGACCCGCACTCCGTGCTGGGCGCGCATCCGGTCCCGGGCGGGATCGCCGTCCGCGCCTTCCGTCCGTACGCCCGCGCGGTGACGGTCGTCGCGGGGCAGGACCTGCGGACCGCGCTGCACGACGACGGCGACGGTTTCTTCTCCGTCCTGCTCCCGCTCACCGACGTGCCGGTCTACCGGCTGCTGGTGGAGTACGAGGGGACGGTCCAGGAGACCGAGGACGCGTACCGCTTCCTGCCCACCCTCGGCGACCTGGACCTGCACCTGATCGGCGAGGGCCGGCACGAGCGGCTGTGGGAGGCGCTCGGTGCGCATCCGACGACCCACCAGGGGGTGCGGGGCACCCGGTTCTCGGTGTGGGCACCGAACGCGCGGGGGGTGCGGCTGGCCGGCGGGTTCAACTTCTGGGACGGCACCGGGTACCCGATGCGTTCGCTCGGTTCCTCGGGGATCTGGGAGCTGTTCCTGCCGGGCGTCGGCGCGGGCGAGCTGTACAAGTTCGACATCACCCGCCCGGACGGCTCGCGGACGCTGCGGGCGGATCCGATGGCCCGGCGCACCGAGGTGCCGCCGCAGACGTCGTCCGTCGTGGACGCCTCCCACCACCGGTGGACGGACCAGGAGTGGATGGCGCGCCGCGGTGACACCCCCGTCCACGAGGCCCCCTTCTCGGTCTACGAGGTGCACCTGCCGTCCTGGCGCCCCGGCCTGACCTACCGCGAACTCGCCGAGCAACTGCCCGCCTACGTCCGCGACCTGGGCTTCACGCACGTGGAGCTGATGCCGGTGGCCGAGCATCCCTTCGGCGGCTCCTGGGGCTACCAGGTCACCGGCTTCTACGCGCCGACGGCCCGGCTCGGCACCCCCGACGACTTCAAGTACCTGGTCGACGCGCTGCATCGCGCGGGCGTCGGGGTGCTGATGGACTGGGTGCCGGCGCACTTCCCGCGGGACGACTGGGCGCTGGCGGAGTTCGACGGCCGCCCGCTGTACGAGCACGCGGACCCGCTGCGGGCCGCGCACCCCGACTGGGGCACCCTGGAGTTCGACTTCGGCCGCCGTGAGGTGCGCAACTTCCTGGTGGCGAACGCCGTGTACTGGTGCGAGGAGTTCCACATCGACGGGCTGCGGGTGGACGCGGTCGCCTCGATGCTCTACCTCGACTACTCGCGCGAGCCGGGCCAGTGGACGCCGAACGAGCACGGCGGCCGGGAGAACCTGGACGCGGTCGCGTTCCTCCAGGAGATGAACGCCACCGTGTACCGCCGGGTGCCGGGCGTGGTGACCATCGCCGAGGAGTCCACCGCCTGGGAGGGCGTGACCCGCCCCACCGACAGCGGCGGTCTCGGCTTCGGCCTGAAGTGGAACATGGGCTGGATGCACGACTCCCTCGGGTACATGTCCCACGAGCCGGTGCACCGCAGGTTCCACCACCACGAGATGACCTTCTCGATGGTCTACGCGTACAGCGAGAACTACGTGCTGCCCGTCTCCCACGACGAGGTCGTGCACGGCAAGGGCTCGCTCGTCTCGAAGATGCCGGGCGACTGGTGGCAGCAGCGCGCCAACGACCGCGCGTACCTGGCCTTCATGTGGGCCCACCCCGGCAAGCAGCTCCTCTTCATGGGACAGGAGTTCGCCCAGGGCGCGGAGTGGTCGGAGGCGAACGGCCCCGACTGGTGGCTCCTCGACCCGGCCTACGGCGCCGAGGCCGACCACCGGGGCGTGCGCGACCTGGTCCGCGACCTCAACGCGGTGTACCGCGCCACCCCGGCGCTGTGGCAGCGGGACACCTCGCCCGCCGGCTTCCAGTGGATCGCCGGGGACGCGGCGGAGGACAACGTCTTCGCGTTCCTCAGGTTCGATGCCGAGGGGACCCCGCTCCTCTCCGTGTCCAACCTCTCCCCCGTGGTCCGGCACGACTACCGCCTGGGCGTCCCGGACGAGATCCCCGCCTGGCACGAGGTCCTCAACACGGACGCGGCCTGCTACGGCGGCAGCGGCGTCACCAACCCCGACCCGGTGAAGCCCGAACCGCAGGGCGCCCACGGCCGCCCGGCCGGCATCAGCCTGACCCTGCCGCCGCTGGCTACGGTGTGGCTGCGGCCTGCCTGAGCCCGGCCGGCAGGTCGCCGGTGTGCAGCACGCCCAGCCGCTGGGTCGCCCGGGTCAGGGCCACGTACAGGTCGCTGGTGCCGTAGCGCGCCGGTTCCACCACGAGGACGGAGTCGAATTCGAGCCCCTTGGCCTGACGGGGGTCGAGGAGGACGACGGTGCGGGTCAGGTCGGGCTCGGCGCCGGCCGTGACGCCGTCGAGGCGGGCGGCGAGGGCGCGGTGCAGGTCGCGGGGGGCGATCACCGCCAGCCGGCCCTCGGCCGGGGTGAGTTCGGCGACGGCCTTCTCGACGGCGTCGGGCAGGCCGTCGTCGGCCCGGCGGATCCACGGCCGTACGCCCGTCGAGCGGACCGAGCTCGGGGGCTCGAAGTCCGGGTGCTCGGCGCGGACCACGGCCGCCGCGAGGTCCATGATCTCGGCCGGGGTGCGGTAGTTGACGCCGAGGCGGGCGTGCTCCCAGCGGTCCTCCACGTACGGTCCGAGGACCTTCGACCAGGAGCCGACGCCTGCCGCCTCCGCGGTCTGCGCCGGGTCGCCGACCAGCGTCATCGAGCGGGTCGGGCTGCGCCGCATCAGCAGCCGCCAGGCCATCGGCGACAGCTCCTGTGCCTCGTCGACGATGATGTGCCCGAACGCCCAGGTGCGGTCGGCCGCCGCGCGCTCGGCCGCGCTGCGGAAGTCCTCCTCCTCCTGGCGCTCGGCGAACCGTTCGGCGTCGATGATGTCGTGCGCGGACAGCACCTCGGAGGCTTCGGGGTCGCTGTCCTCCTTGTCGTCGAACTCGTAGGTGCGGGAGGCGTAGGAGACGTCGAGGACGCCCTGGGCGTAGGCGATCTGGTTCTCGCGTTCACGCTCGGCGCGGGCCCGCGCGACCCGTTCGTCCACGCCGAGGAGCTCCGCGGCCTCGTCGAGGAGGGGCACGTCCGAGACCGTCCAGGTCCGGGTCACCGGGCGGCGGACCGCGGCCGCGTCCTCGGCGCCCAGGTACCCCTCGGGGGCGGCGAGGAAGTCGGCGACCAGGCGCTGCGGGGTCAGTCGCGGCCACAGCTGGTCGATGGCGGACCACACCTCGGGGTTCTCGGCGAGTTCGTCGCGGATCTGGGTGATGTCGGAGGGGTCGAGCAGGCTGCTGCCGTCGAAGGGGTCGGTGCCCACGCGTTCGGCGTAGAGGTCGGTGAGGGTGTTGAGGATGTGGCCCTCGAAGTGCTCGCGGGCCACGTTGTGCGGGAGGCGGGCGGCACGGGTGCGTTCGCGGGCCATGTTCACCAGGCCGTCGTCGAGCATCAGCACCTCACGGTCGTGCTCGACGGTGAGGACCGGGTCGGGCAGCGCCTGCCGGTCGCGTACGACGGCGGCGAGCACGTCGGCCATGTCGGCGCGGCCCTTCACGGCGGCGGCCTCGGGGGTGTCGGACGCCGTCGCCTTCACGCCGGGGAACAGCTCGCCGACGGTCGCCAGCAGCACGCCCGTCTCGCCCAGCGAGGGCAGCACCTCGCCGATGTAGCCGAGGAAGGCGGGGTTGGGACCGACGATCAGGACGGCCCGCTTGGCGAGCAGCTCGCGGTACTCGTAGAGGAGGAAGGCGGCGCGGTGCAGCGCGACCGCGGTCTTGCCCGTCCCCGGGCCGCCCTCGACCACCAGGACCCCGCGGTACGGCGCCCGGATGATCTCGTCCTGCTCGGCCTGGATGGTCTGCACGATGTCGGTCATCCGGCCGGTGCGGGCCGAGTTGAGCGCGGCGAGCAGCACCGCGTCGCCGGACGGGTCCTCGTGGCCGGTGCGCTCCCGGTCGCCGAGGTCGAGGATCTCGTCGTGCAGGGAGCTGACCCGGCGGCCGTCGGTGGCGATGTGCCGGCGGCGGCGCAGGCCCATCGGGGTGTGGCCGGTGGCCAGGTAGAAGGGGCGGGCGACCTCGGCGCGCCAGTCGACGAGGACGGGGGTGCGCTCGGCGTCGTCCAGGCGCAGCCCGATCCGGCCGATGTGGTGCTTGGTGCCGGAGGTCAGGTCGATCCGGCCGAAGCACAGCGAGCCGTCCACGGCGTTCAGCGCGGCGAGCAGGCCGGAGCGCTCGGCGACCAGGATGTCCCGCTCCAGGCGGGCCTGCATGGGGGTGTCGCCGAGGGCGAGGGCGTCCGCGACCGAGTCCTCGGTGTCGCCGCGCAGGGCGTCCACCCGTGCGTACAGTCCGTCGATGAATTCCTGTTCGTGACGCAATTCATCGTCTGGAAATTCGGTGTTTGACAATTCCGCTCCCGCCCGGATATACTGTGCCCACTGAACTTCTCCGCGACTTCATCGACTTCACCTCGATCCGAAGTCGCGAACTCTTGAATATACGCAGGAGAATCCCCCGGACGCAATTGTCCGGGGGATTCTCCGTATTACCGGCAGTTCAGCGCAGCACGTCGGGCAGCGCGTCGGACAGCACGTCGGACAGCTCCTCCAGCAGCCGCCGCTTGGGCCGGGCGCCCACCATCGCCTTCACCGGCTCGCCGCCCCGGAACACCATGAACGTCGGCATCGACAACACCTTGTACGCGTTCGTCGTCTCCGGATTGGTGTCCACGTCCAGCTGCACCACTTTCAGCCGCTCGCCCTCCTCCGCGGCGAGGGCGGTGAGCACCGGCCCCATCTGCCGGCACGGCGGGCACCAGTCGGCGGTGAACTCCACCAGCACCGGCAGCTCCGCCCCGATCACCTCCGCCGCGAAGTCCGCGTCCGTCACCTCGGCCACACCCGCCGCCTTGATCATCGCCCGGGTCCTCCCAGTTCGCAGGTCGGCTCCGGACCCCCCGGAACCAGCGCCTCGGCGGCCAGCTCGTCCCTCGCCCGCTCGGCCCGCGCCAGCTGGGCCCCGACGGTCGCCCGCACGGCCTGGAGTTCGCCGATGAGCGCGTCCAGCTCCGTCAGCTTGCGCCGGTAGACCGCGAGCGACGCCGGGCAGGTGTCGCCCTCCGGGTGTCCGGCCCGCAGGCACTCCACGAACGGCCGGGTCTCCTCCAGCTCGAACCCGACGTCCCGCAGCGTCCGGATCTGCGTGAGCAGCCGCAGATCGCTCTCGTCGTAGGTACGGTGGCCGTTCTGGGCCCGCCGCGCGGGCAGCAGCCCGCGCGCCTCGTAGTAGCGCAGGGCACGCGTGGTGGTTCCGGCCCGTGCGGCCAGCTCGCCGATTCGCATGCCTACGACCGTAAGACCTGACGCCGACGTCAAGACAAGGTCGGCTGGACCCCCGCCGATTCCTCGACCTCCAGCAGCGAGGCGCTGTGCCGCTCCTCGTCGAAGGCCCGGCGCCCGCCGCGCAGCCCGAACAGCCGCTTGGCGAGGGCGATGTAGAGCACCGCGAGGATGTTCAGCACCAGCGTCGCGATCTTCAGATAGCTGACCTTCTCGGTGAGTTCGTAGATCTCCAGCGGCAGGAAGGCGGCGGTGGCCACCACCGTCAGATACTCCGCCCAGCGCTTGGCGTACCAGAGGCCGACCGCCTCGACCAGCTCGATCAGCGCGTACGCCAGCAGCAGTCCGGCCACCAGCAGCAGCGTGGAGTGCCTGTAGCCGAAGGCCTTCTGGATGGAGCCGACGACCGGCGAGTGGTCGAGGTCGTAGTGGAAGTGCCGGAAGACCGGCCGGAAGACGTCCAGGTTCTCGTTGAAGAGCCTGCGCACCGCGTCCTGGCTGTTGCTGAACCTCCACACCGCGACCGCGACCAGCACGATGAACACTCCGCGCACAGCCCGCTCGATCGCCAGGAAGCGCAGGATGAACAGGTCCCGCAGCACCTTCCCGCGCGGCACCAGCGGGGCATCGGCGGCCGGCCCGGAGCCGTGCGGCTCACCGAGGACGAAGTCACCGCACCGCAGGCACCGCCAGGCCTCCCCGACCGCGGTGTGGGTGTGCAGCCGCACCCGCAGCCGCGGATCCTCCGGCGCGTAGGTCACATGCCCCTTGCGCGCGCAGTGCCGCCGATCCCAGTCGATCGCCATCCCCCGTGCCTCCCCACACCGACGTGCCGTTTCCCTTGGTCAGGAACGGCACGTTAGTGGATACCGCCGACGGACGTGGCCGAGGGGGCGCCGACGGGTACGCGCGTGGCCGTCAGGCACCGCGGCCGACGCACCCGCGCGTTCCTCCGGGCGGCTGGGCAACGGGGGAGTTCCCAGCCGCCCGGAGAGCGGTCACCGGACGGCCGGCCCGGGGGGGGGGCGGGGGGGGGCGGCGGCGGGGGGCGGGTTGGGGGGGGGGGGTGGTGGGGGGTGTGAA
>NZ_JBFAXI010000169.1:0-8197 GCF_040680735.1 Streptomyces sp. NPDC051987
CCCCGTCTCCCAGCCGACGCCGGGTCACCCGCGGCCCCGTCTCCCAGCCGACGCCGGGTCACCCGCGGCCCCGTCTCCCAGCCGACGCCGGGTCAGCTGCGACGCCACGGGCCCTACTTCGGGTAGAGGCCCTCGATCTCCGCGGCGAAGTCCTTCATGATCGCCTCGCGGCGCAGTTTCATCGAGGGGGTCAGGTGTCCGGCCTCCTCGGTGAAGTCGACGGGGAGTATCTCGAAGCGGCGGATGGACTCGGGGCGGGAGACCAGTTTGTTCGCCTCGTCGAGGGCGCGTTGCAGGACGGCCCGCAACTCGACGTCGTCCAGGAGGAGTTCCGGCGGCACCGGGTGCTTGCCGTTCATCTGGCGCCAGTGGGTGAGGCCGTCCCGGTCCAGGGTGATGAGGGCGCTGACGTAGGGCAGCCCGTCGCCGACCAGCATCACCTGGGAGATGAGGGGATGCGAGCGCAGCCAGTTCTCCAGCGGGGCGGGGGCGACCGACTTGCCGCCGGCCGTGATGAGCATCTCCTTCTTGCGGCCGGTGATGGTGAGATAGCCCTCGTCGTCCAGTTCGCCGAGGTCGCCGGTGGCCAGCCAGCCGTCCCGGGTGGCCGGGACGACCCCACCGGCCTGCGGGTCCCAGTAGCCGCGCAGGACGTGCTCACCGGCGATCAGGATCTCGCCGTCGGCGGCGATCCGGACCTTGGTGCCGGGCATCGGCCAGCCCACCGTGCCGAGGCGGGGCTTGAGCGGCGGGGTGCAGGTGGTGGCCGCGGTGCTCTCGGTCAGGCCGTAGCCTTCGTAGATCTCGATGCCGGCCCCGGCGTAGAACGCGGCGAGGCGGCGGCCCAGCGGGGAGCCGCCGCAGATGATGTGCCGGACGCGGCCGCCCATGGCGGTACGGATACGGCGGTAGACGAGCGGGTCGTAGAAGCCGCGGGCCGTCTTCAGGGCGCGGCCGGGGCCGCCGCCGGTGCCGGTCTGTTTCGCCTCCAGCGCCTCGCCGTAGCGCTGCGCGACCCCGGTGGCCCGGTCGAAGACCGCGACCCGGCCGGCCGCCTCCGCCTTCGCCCGCGCGGTGTTGAACACCTTCTCCAGCATGTAGGGGATGGTGAGCAGGCAGGTCGGCCGGAAGGCCGCGAGGTCCGGGAGCAGGTCCTCGGCCTTGAGGCTGGGGGCGTGGCCGAGGCGGACCCCGGCGCGGACGCAGGCGATCGCCACCATGCGGCCGAAGACGTGGGACATGGGGAGGAAGAGGAGGATGGAGAGCTCCTCGTCGTTGCGCGCCTTGAAGATCGGGTAGAGGAGTTCGATCGCGTTGTCGACCTCGGCGAAGAAGTTGCCGTGCGAGAGGGCGCAGCCCTTGGGGCGGCCGGTGGTGCCCGAGGTGTAGATGAGGGTGGCGAGGGTGTCGGGGCCCAGCATGCCGCGCCGTACGCCCACCTCGGCGTCCGGCACCTGGGCACCGGCCTCGGCGAGCCGGTCCACGTGCCCCTTCTCCATCACCCACAGGTGCCTGAGGTCGGGCAGCCGGTCGAGTTCGGGGCCGAGCGCGGCGGCCTGTGCGGAGGTCTCCGTGACCAGGGCGACGGCGCCCGAGTCGTGCATGATCCAGCGGGTCTGGAAGACCGAGGAGGTCGGGTAGATCGGCACGGTCACCAGGCCGGCCGCCCAGGCGCCGAAGTCGAGGAGCGTCCACTCGTACGTCGTCCGGGCCATGATCGCGACCCGGTCGCCCGGCATCAGCCCCTCCGCGATCAGCCCCTTGGCCACCGCCAGCACCTGCGCGGCGAACTGGGCGGCCGTCACGTGCTCCCAACGCCCGTCCGCGTCGGCGGACTTGCGGCTGAGCACGAGGGCACCCGGCTCCGCCTCCGCGTTCTCGAACGGCAGGTCGGCCAGCGACCCGTGCCGTACCGGCGGTGCGAACGGCGGTACGTAGGCCTCCCGCACCACCCCGTCCAGGCGCTGCACCAGGGGCTCGACCAGGATCGGGTTCCCGTCGTAGTCCGTGGCCTGGACCGCCGCGCCGGAGGAGACGGGGGCGGTGTTCGGATAAGAGGACGTGGACACGGGGCGGCTCCTCGGGCGTGCAGCGGTGAACTGCTTGCTGCATGACGTACGTGCCTCGCGCACCGAGGCGTTCACCGGCACCGGCCCTCGGGACGGTGTTACCGACGGTTCAGGCTGGAGATCGTACGGGGCCGCTGTGGCGGGCTTGTGGGTTTTCGGGGGTTTTCCGGGGACGGGCCTGTGCAATCCCGGAGGTTACGTGAGGGTCTCTCACGTTCGGCCCGTTTTCCGGTACTTGACGGCTGTCACATAGCCTTACCTACGGTAATCTTACTCCAGAGTCAGGATATGGGCCATATGGGGGCGTGACGGTTGTCGGGACGCTCTCGCCGACGGCATCGAAAAGGTGAACCTCTGTGATCGTCATGGACCGGGCTCCTTCTCTCGGCCCCCTGCTGGCCCTCGGCGCGCTGCGGTCGCCTTTCCGCAGGCCGGGCCCCGATGCCGCGTTCCCCCGCACCCGCCTGGCCCTGCGGGGTGTCCGCCCCGACCTCGGCAGGCTCGCCGCCTACGAACGTGTCTGCGGGTTCGGCACCGGGGAGGACGGGCTGCCGATCACGTACCCCCACGTGCTCGGCTTTCCGCTGGCCATGCGGCTCATGAGCGCCCGGGAGTTTCCGCTGCCGCTGCTGGGGCTGGTGCACACCGGCATCGAGATCGAGCGGTACGCCGACCTTCCGGGCGACGGGTCGTACGACGTCCTGGTGCACGTCGAGAAGCTGGGTCCGCACCGGCGGGGCACCGAGGCCACCGTCGTGACCGAGGTACGGCTCGGCGAGGAGGTCGTCTGGGAGTCGCGGAGCACCTACCTGGCACGGCACCGGACGCGGCACTCCGGCGGGACGGCACGGGAAGGGGCCGGGCCGCCGCTGCCCGTCGTCGAGGAGTGGCGGATCGCCGGGGACGTCGGCCGGCGCTACGGGGCCGCCTCCGGGGACCGCAACCCGATCCATCTGCACCCGCTCACCGCCCGCCTCTTCGGCTTCCCCCGGGCCATCGCGCACGGCATGTGGACGGTGGCCCGGTGTCTCGCCGCGCACGGGGTGCCGACGGCGGCCGAGGTGCGGGCCGAGTTCCGGGCGCCGGTGCTGCTGCCGGCGACCGTCGCGTACGCCGCCGGGAACGGCCGCTTCCAGCTGCGCAGCGGAGACCGGGTGCACGTGGAGGGCAGGATCCGCCCGCGCGTCACCCGCTGATCCGCCGACGCCGGACGACGCATGCGTTCCGGCTCCCTGTGCGGCTTCTGTCACGCCGGGGCGGTGTCCGGCTGGTGCTGATCAAGCTCCGCCACCTGCCCGGCGAGCAGACCACCCACGTGGAGCAGGACCCGTACCGGGTCTTGTTGTCGGGGGTGCGGCACCTGCCCGTAGGTTCGGGAGTATCGGGTCTAGCAGGGCATCGTGGCCAGGCGGCCGACCAGGTGCCGCTGGAGGAACTCCAGTTGGTGCCCCAGCAGCCGGGCGAACGCGTCGTTGGTCGGTGCGGCATGTGTCATCCCGCTGAGCGGCAGCACCTCGTGCGGCTTCCCCGCGGCCAGCAGAGCGCTGGAGAGTTGCAGCGTACTGGCCACGAAGACGTTGTCGTCTGCCAGTCCGTGCATCAGCAGCAGCGGGCGGCTGAGTTTGGGAGCGTCGGCAAGAAGCGAAGACCGCTCATAGTGCTCCGGGTACTGGTCGGGCAGACCGAGGAAGCGCTCTTTCCAGCAGGCATCGTAGAGATGCTGGTCGGTGAGCGGAGCGCCGGCCACTGCGGCGTGGAAGATGTCGGGCCGGCGCAGCACCGCGGCGGCGGCCAGCATCCCGCCGAACGACCAGCCGCGGATGCCGACCCTGCCGAGGTCCAGCTCCGGGTGGCGCTCGGCGGTCGAGTGCAGGGCGGCAACCTGGTCGTCCAGGGCCGGGCCGATCGGGTCACCGAAGATCTCCTTCTCCCAGCGCGGCCCTCGTCCGGGTGTGCCGGCGCCGTCTGTCACCAGCACCGCGAAGCCCTGTTCGGCGAACCACTGCGAGACGAGGGTGTGAGGGGTCTGTTCGGCCATCACCTTCTGCATGGCGGGGCCGCCGTAGGGATCGACCAGTACCGGCAGCTGGGCATCACCGGCCTTGTGCCAGGACGGCAGGAAGAGGTGTGTGCGCAGTTCACGCGGCCCTGCAGCGGCGGATTCGACACGCAGCTGCAGCAGCGGGCGTTGGGCGTGCGAGCTGATTTCGACGGGCGCGGGGCCATCCCGTTCCGGTCGGCCGTCATCGGTCAGGCGGTGCACGGCGGTGTGCGAGCCCGGCAGATCCAGCGTGCGTGCGGTGTGTACAAACGTGCCGCCGCAGAATGCGCCGGAGTGCACGCCCGGCTGCTCGGTCAACTGGTGTATGCCCTGGCCCGGACGGTACCTCCACACATGGCGTTCGGTGGGTTCTGCGGCCGCCGTAAAAAGCACCGTCTCGCCGTCCACCGCAAGCACCTCGTGCAGCTGCAGGCCGTCCGGCGTGACCGGCGTGCCGTCGATGCTCAGGTGCCGGGTCTCGTTCCGGTCGAGGTAGTCGACGAGCAGGCCGGTAGCTGTCCGCGCGGGCACTCCGGGCACCAGCAGCTCCACCCAGCGCTCATCGCGCCGCTCGGCCAGGAGGCTGGTCGTACCGTCTGCCGGGTCGACGGCCAGTACCTGGAGCGTGCGCTGGTCGCGGCTGAGTACGGCGGCGAACGGACCGTGCCCGTCCCAGCCGGCCGCGGGCAGGTACTCGAAGCCGGCCCGGTCCCAGCGGACCTCGGTGCGGTTGCCCGCCAGATCGGCGATCCAGAGCGTGACCTCGGCGTTGGCGGTACCGACCTGCGGGTAGCGCATCGTGCGCGGCGGCTTGGCGGGGTCGGCCGGATCGGTGATGTACCACAGCCCGACCTCTCGGTTGTCCACCCGGGTGGTCAGTATCCGCTCCCCGTCCGGTGCCCACCAGTAGGCCCGGTAGCGGCCCATCGACTCGCTCGCCACATGCTCCGGCAGGCCGAAGAAGACGTCCGGACCTTCCGCCGGCTCGGGCGCGGCCACCGCTCGGTCGCCACTGCCGTCGGCGCCGATCACCCGGAGCGCGCCGCCGGAGACGTAGGCGATGTTCCGGCCGTCCGGGGACGGGCGCGGGTCGACCACCGGCTGCCGGGCGGGCAGTTGCCGGACGGCGCCGGAGCCGGTGTCCGCCACCCACAGCTGCCCGGAGAGGGCGAACGCGGCCACCTGAGCGGCCGTGTCGGTGGCGTAGTCGGTGATCCCAGCGGCCTGCTGCCGGGCGCGTTCGCGCCGGATGCGCTCCTCTTCCGGCACCTCATCGGTCGCGTCGCCGAGCAGCCTGGCGGGGTCAGCCAGCAGCCGCTCCGCGCCGGTTGCCAGGTCGATCCTCCACAGGCACCCGACCGGGTCGTCCCCGGCCCGGCTCCGCAGGAACAGGACACAGGTACCGTCCGGCGCCACGGTGAAACGGGCGGGTGCACCGAGGGTGAAGCGGCGGGTGCGGGCGAGCTGTCGCAGAAGTGGGGATGTCACCATGCCTGGCACTGTGTCATTCGTTCGCTGGAGCAGCATGGGAATATCGCGGCTCAGACAGCCGTGCCGAAGCCGGTGGCAGCCCGGCACCAGGCGTGTTGAATCAATCGGGGATCTGCGCAGATTGCCAATCATCCGCAGCAAAGCGAAGCGCGGAACGTGACGGCTGTACCGGGTGGGCCACCGGCGGCCGGCGGCCGCCCTGCGCCGCTGGGGCGCGGTGTGACGGCGGGGCCGGTCACGGCGCGGACCACGGCCGGCCCTCCATCAGGTTGCCCAGCCCCGCCCAGGCGAAGTTCATCAGGGTCGCCGCCGTCTGCCGGGCGGTGACTCCGGGGGTGGCGTTGGCCCAGGCCGCGAGGGACTCGGCGGCGCCCACCAGGGCCTCGGCGAGACCGGCGACCTCGCCCTCGCCCAGGTCGGGGTCGCGGTGGGCGGCGCGGGCGGCGGCCACGATGAGCTGGGTCACGAACGCGACGATCTCCTCGCGCATCGCCGCCACCTCGGCGGCGAACCGCTCGCCGTGCGTGCGGGCCTGGATGTGCAGCACCGACCAGCCGTCGGGGTGTTCGGCGGTGTACGTGAAGAACGCCCGCAGCCCGTCCCACAGCTGCCGGTCGGCCGGCAGGTCGCGGTCGACGCCGGTGCGGACCGCCTCGGTCAGCGCCTTGGCCTCACGGCGGATGCAGGCCGTGAACAGGTCTTCCTTGGAGTTGAGGTACAGGTACACCAACGGCTTGGAGACACCGGCGAGTTCGGCGATCTCGTCCATCGACGCGGCCATGTAGCCGCGCTGGCCGAAGGTGCGCACGGCGGCGTCCAGCATCTGCTGCTCACGTACCGCGCGCGGCATCCGCTTGGTCTTGACGGTCCCCATGGGACCAAGCCTAGTTGGGGCCGGGGGCGAGGGAGCCGCTCAGGAGGAGGCCTGGGCCTGCTCGGGCGCCTGGGCCGTCTGCTCGACCGCCTCGTCCTCCTGGCTGCGGTTGGCCTCGATGTTGGCCTTCATGCGCTCCACCCGCTGCGAGACCTGCACCGAGGCGCGGTCCCGCTCCTTGCGCAGCACGACGAAGCTGATCGGCGCCGACAGGACGAGGGAGAGCAGCAGGACCCACAGGAAGTTGGAGTCGCCGAAGCCGCGCGGGAACGCCCCGGCGTAGACGAGGCCCCAGACGACGAGGAGGCAGCCCGCGAAGATACCGAGGCGCATCAGCGTGTAGCGGAGCATCTCAATCCAGTCTTCCGACGACGAAAAGGGGCACCGTCCAGTGAAGCACGCCGCGGGGCCGGTCGTGCACCGGGGTCCGGTCAGCTCAGTGGGAGCAGCATGGTGATGTCGTCGCGGTCGTCGCCGGGTGCGACGCGGACCGCCGCGGGGACCCGGCCGACCTCCTTGTACCCGCAGGAGGCGTAGAAGTCCTCCAGGCCGAGGCCGCCGCGGCAGCCGAGCCGTATGGCGTCGATGCCCTCGAAGCCGCGGGCGGCGTCGGCGGCGGCCGCGAGCAGCGCACGGCCGTGTCCCCGCCCCTGGTGCCTGGGGTGCACCATCACCGTGTACAGCCACACCCAGTGCGTCATCAGCCGGTGCGTGTTGAAGGAGAAGAAGGCGGTGGCGGCGACCTCGCCGGCCTCGTCGTGCCCGACGAGGAGCCGGTGGCGCCCCTCGGCCATCGCGACGAAGTGCCGGACCAGCTCCGGCCGGATCTCCTCGGCGGTGACGGGGGCGACGAAGCCGACGGCGCCGCCGGCGTTGGTCACGTCCGTCCACAGGCCGAGGATGCCGTCGCGGAGGGCGGGGGTGATCGCGGGGTCGAGGGTGAAGGTAAGGGGCATACGGGCATCGTATCTATTACGACAGCGCGTGTGCAGCCACTTTCAGGTCGGCGACGAGAGCCTGGTAGGCCTGCTCCCGGTCGTCCGATCGCAGGACGGAGGAGGGGTGCACGGTGGGCACCAGCCGCTCCGGCCGCCCGTGGATCTCCCGCTCCAGCACGGTCCCGCGGACCTCGCCCACCCGGAACGCCGACCCGAGCAGCGCCTTTCCGGCGGTGGCACCGAGCACGACGATCAACTCCGGCCGCACGACGGACAGCTCGGCGGCGAGCCAGGGGCCGCAGGCCGACATCTCGCGCAGGGTGGGGGGCTTGTGGATGCGGCGCTTGCGGGTCGCGGCCCAGGTGAACTTGAAGTGCTTGACGGCGTTGGTCACGTAGGCGTCGGCCGGGTCGAGGCCGGCGTCCGCCAGGGCCTTGCCGAGCAGCCGCCCGGCGGGGCCGACGAACGGCTCGCCCTGCCGGTCCTCCTGGTCGCCGGGCTGCTCGCCGACGAGCATGAGCCGGGCGTGCGCCGTGCCCTTCCCGAAGACGGTCTGGGTGGCGTCGCGGTGCAGGGGGCAGCCCTGGCAGCCGGCGGCGGCCCGGCGCAGCGATGTGAGGCTCTGCCGGCCGCCGGGGAGGAAGGGGGCTGCGGTGTACGCCTCCTCCGGAGCACTGGTGGCCATGAGGGCCGGGTACCCGCCGTGACAGTGCCGAGTCATGTCGGCCGCGGGTGCGTCGTGGCTTGTCGCGCAGTTCCCCGCGCCCCTAAAAACAGACAAACG
>NZ_JBFAXI010000170.1:0-8197 GCF_040680735.1 Streptomyces sp. NPDC051987
GCGGCTTGACCCAGACGTAGGCGTCGATGCCGGCGGCCGGGGCCGCGGTGGGCCGCTCACCGAGACCGGCACCGCTCTGGTTGCACCAGTTGCCGGCGTGGACGCGCCGGTCGACGCGGCCGCCGTTGACGTAGTCGTCGACGGAGGTCTGCGGACCGGGGCCGGTGGGCCGGGCGGTGCCGCCCCAGCCGTTGCGGGAGGTGTCGATCAGCATGCCGATGCCGGAGTTGAACCCGGCCGCGACGAGCTTGTCCCGCATCGCCTGGGCGAAGGACTGCTCGTCCGCGTACTGGTTCCAGTCCACCCACTTCGACTGCCGCACGGTCTGCCCGTTGACGGTGTCGGTGAGCTTGAAGTTCGGCTCCTTGACGGGGCCGTAGTTGGCGGTGTTGACGATGAAGCCGGTCACGTCGTTCACGCTGGCGCCGTCGGTCGTGGCGACCTTGGCGAACTCCTGCACGGCCGGGCCGAGGTTGCTGTCCCAGCCGAGCCAGCCGTGGTGGCCGGCGTCGATGTAGTTGTAGACGTTCGAAATGGCGCCGAGCTTGTCCAGGGCGTAGGAGACACCCTTCTCGTAGTTGCCGTTGCTCTTCATGGTCACGCAGGCGTCGGTGGTGGTGGGTGTGCCGCCGGCGTTGGTGACCAGGTTGGGCAGCGAGTCGGGTTCGATGACCGTGGCGATCCGCAGGCCCGCGTACTTCGGTGGTCCGCGACTCGACCTGACTTTCGTCGAGGCCTGCCGGTGACCGGGCCGGAGACAGCCGCAGCCACGTCGGCCGCGAGGGGGCCTGTTCGGACGCTCCGGCACAGGCCGCCACCAGCACGGCGGCGGCCACTCGGCCGGCGCGGGCGAGGGACGTGGTGAGACATGCCCCTGATCACGGCGTGTGTCCGGTCAGGCGGTGCGCTCCAGGAACTGCTGGTTGGTGCCGGTGCCGCAGGGCCACTGGATGAGGCGGGCGCCGTTCGCGGCGGAGGCGTCCTTCACGTCCAGGCACTTGCCGCTGTGCCGGGCGACGAGGTGGAAGTAGCCGTTGCCCTGGTCCTGCGGCAGCCACTGCTGGTTGGTGCCGGTGGTGCACTTGTACTGGTTGACGTACGCGCCGTCCGCGGTGGAGGCGTTCGCCACGTCCAGGCACTTGCCGCTGTGCTCGGCGACGATCTGGACGTAGCCGCCGCCGGCGTCGGTGAGCCGCCACTGCTGGTTGAGGCCGCCGTTGCAGTCGTACTGCAGGACGACCGCGTTGTCGGCGGCGGAGTTGTCGGAGACGTCGACGCATCTGCCGCTGTGCCGGGCGACGAGGTTGTAGTAGGGGCCGCCGCCCACGCCGGTGATCGTTCCGGCCGCCGTGTCGATGCCGATCTGCGGGTACCACGGCAGATCCATGGTGGTGTTGGTGGGGAAGGTCAGCGGCAGCCAGACGTACTGTGAGTCCTCGACGGTACCGCCCATGGAGTTGCCCCAGCGGTCGCCCATGTACAGGTAGGAAGTGCCGGCGGTGCCCTGGACGGGGAGGACGAAGGCCGTCTGGGAGCCGTAGGCGGTGTCGTTGCCGACGTCGGTCATCGCGGTCCACGGCCCTGCCAGGCCGGTGGCGGTGGCGTACCGCTGCTGGTTGGGCTTCCAGCCGCTGTTGGCGGAGGTGAGCATGAAGTAGACGCCGCCCCGCTTGAACAGGGCCGGGGCCTCGCGGTAGGTGCCGGGCCACGGGTCGGCGACCAGGCTGTCGACCCCGGTGTAGTCGGCGGTGAGCTTGAAGATGTCGAGGTCGGCGTTCTCGTTGGCGGAGGAGACCAGGTAGGCAGTGCCGTCGGTGTCCTTGTACAGGGTCATGTCCCGCGAGGTGATGCCGAGCGGCCGGAAGCTGCCCAGGTAGGTGTAGGTTCCGTCGACCGTGTCCGACTCGGCGACGGCGACGCGGGCCTGGGTGTAGTCGGTGGCCAGTTCCTTGTGCATCCACATGACGTACTTGCCGGTGGTGCTGTTGTAGATCACCTTCGGCCGCTCGATGTTGGCGGAGGCGAGCTCGGCGGCGCTGTTCTGCGTGAGGACGTTGTTGCGGAACTCCCAGGTCTTCAGGTCCGTGGAGCGGTAGACCGACACGTACTTGAAGGAGTTGTCGGGGTTGCGGTTCTCGCCGAACCAGTAGTAGTACGTGCCGACCTTGATGACGCCGCCGCCGTGGGCGTGGACCACGGCTCCGGTGGTGTCGGTGAACTGGGTCGCGTTGGTCACGGTCACGGAAGCGGCCTGGGCGGGCGCGCCGGCGGCCAGCAGCCCGGACAGGCAGACGAGTACGGCGGACAGCAGCAGGCAGACACGACGGAGCATGGGGATTCCTTCGACGAGAGCCGGCGAGAAAGCAGGCCGGCGCCAGGTTCGGCTCTTCTCGGGTGGCGGCTCTTCCACCCGGAGACTTGGATAAATGTCGGAAGGTGTGTGTTTCTGCTGGAGGACGGTAAGGCTCGACAGGAGCCTCGTCAACGCTTCGAGCGAATCTCCCTTGGAGTCCGAGCCTGAACCATCTTCTCCAATACATCCCATGTCTAGCTCGATCGCCGAGGCGCCCACAGCGGTCGCACAGGCTCTATTCGGAAAACCTGCGTCACAACCCTGGACACAAGCGCCATGCGTATTCGTTAATCCATCCTATGTATTGGCGCGGGGTCAGACGCGGATCGGGGATCCTCATGGCCTCCCAGGCCCCCTGCCGAGCCGCGCTGCCGGCTGCCCCACAGCCGCCGCCCCCGGGCGCCTTTCTGACAATCAAACAGGAGGAATCACGTTGCCGGAATCCATCTCACGCAGATCGGTGCTCGCCGGCATGGCGGCCATGACGGTGGCCGCGGCGGTCGGCTCCCTCGCGCTGACAACGCCCGCGTACGCCGCAACGGCCGCCGACCCCCTGCCACTCCCGCCCCTGCGCATCCCCAAGACCGACATGGGCGTGGAGCAGCAGCCCGACTCCAAGATCCAGTGGCTGCAGGACGCCAAGCTCGGCATGTTCGTCCACTGGGGTGTGTACTCGGGCCCGGCCAAGGGCGAGTGGTGGATGCACAACGCCCCCGTCACACCTTCCGACTACCAGAAGTACGTCACCGACGCCACGAGCGAGCAGTTCACCGCGGACGCCTACGACCCCACGGCCTGGGCGCAGTTGGCCAAGGACTTCGGGGCGAAGTACGTGACGCTGACGACGCGTCACCACGACGGCTTCGCGCTGTGGCCGCTGAACCACCCCAGCAGCTGGAACTCCGGACAGGCCCCGCTGAACCGGGACTTCGTCAAGGACTACGTCGCGGCGGTGCGGGCGGCAGGCCTGAAGGTGGGCCTGTACTACTCGCCCATCAACTGGCGCTACCCCGGCTACTACGACGTGTACGGCACCAACTGCGCGACCAACCCCTGGAACTACACCACCGACCCCGCGCACAAGGAGAACGCGCGGATCATGAAGACCGAGGTGTACGAGTCGGTCAAGGAACTGGTCACCCAGTACGGCGTGATCGACGACCTGTGGTGGGACGGCGGCTGGCTGGCGGAGCAGGGCAGTGACGCCGACGCGGCGTTCTTCTGGGAGCCCGGCCAGTACCGGGACACCGCCAACCAGTGGCCGGTGGACGCCGCCTACGGCGAGACCGACGCCGCCGGCAAGCCGCTCGGGCTGATGGGCATGGTGCGCAAACACCAGCCCGACATCGTCGCCAACCTGCGGTCCGGCTGGAGAGGCGACTACATCAACGACGAGGGCCCCTCGGTGCCCACCGGGGCGATCCGCACCGGCGACCTCGTCGAGAAGGTCTTCACCGTCGGCAGCTCCTGGGGCTACAACTCCGACGGCAAGGTGATGAGTTACGCCACCGCGATGAACATCCTGGTCAACTGCTGGGTGCGCAACATCACCGCGATGGTCAACATCGGCCCGGACCGGCACGGCACCGTCTCCTCCGGGCAGGCGAGCCTGCTGCGCCAGATCGGCACCTTCATGACCGCCTGCGGCCAGTCCGTCTACGGAACCCGCGGCGGCCCGTGGAACCCCGTCGACGGCCAGTACGGCTTCACGTACAAGGACAACACCTTCTACGTCCACCTCCTGCCCGGCTACAGCGGCACTTCCTTCACCACCCCCTCGATCGGCGACGCCCAGGTCAGCCGCGTCTTCGACGTGC
This sequence comes from Streptomyces sp. NPDC051987, assembly GCF_040680735.1. Classification (NCBI taxonomy): domain Bacteria; kingdom Bacillati; phylum Actinomycetota; class Actinomycetes; order Kitasatosporales; family Streptomycetaceae; genus Streptomyces; species Streptomyces sp. NPDC051987. The sequence goes on from NZ_JBFAXI010000170.1 coordinate 4,171, forward strand.
GCTCCGGCGCCGGCCTGTCCTACACGGTCGGCACCGACGGCCGGGTCGCCATCAGCGGCGTCGACCGCACCACCCACCCGCAGGACAGCGTCGTCGGCGTCACCCTGGACCGGTCCGTGCAGCCCGCCGACATCGCGGCCGGCAAAACCGCCACCGCCGACAGCGAGGAGAGCTCCAAGGGCAACTACGCCGCCAAGGCCGTCGACGGATCCACCTCCACCCGCTGGTGCGCCGACAACGGCAACGTCGGCCATTGGCTCAAGGTCGACCTCGGCTCCACCCGCTCAATGACCGGCACCCGCATCGCCTGGGAGCTGGACAAGACCAACTACCGGTACAGGATCGAGGGTTCCACGGACAACTCCACGTGGACCACCCTCGTCGACAACACGGCGACGACCAGCACCAGTCAGGTCCAGGTCGCCGTCTTCCGGGCGCAGGCGCGGTACGTCCGGGTCACGGTCACCGGGCTGCCCTCCGGCGTGTGGGCCTCCATCCGCAACCTGGAGGTCTACGACCGGCCTTTCGGTGCCGACCTGGGCACCTTCAAGCTGGTCAACCGCAACAGCGGCAAGGTGATGGACGTCAAGGACGCCTCGACCCTCGACGGCGCCGACATCATCCAGTACCCCTGGGGCGGCACGAGCAGCACCAACCAGCAGTGGAGGCTGGTGCCGAACACCGACGGCTCCTTCCGGCTGATCTGCGTCAAGAGCGGCAAGGCCCTGGAAAGCCCCGGCGGTTCCGCCCAGGGCGCCCTCCTCGACCAGGCCACCGACGCCTCGGCCGACAACCAGTGGTGGACGCTGGTCCCCTCCAAGACCAGCGGCTACTACCGGCTCGTCAACGTCCGCACCGGATGGTGCGCCGACGTCAAGGACGGTTCGACCGCCGACAGCGCCTACGTGATCCAGTGGCCCATGAACGACGGCGCCAACCAGGACTGGCAACTCGTCGCGCTCTGAACGGCGGACCGTGGTGCCGGGCCGCACGCCGGCCCGGCACCCCGCCGCACCGGCTCCTTCGCTTCTTCCCCTCCCTCGACGCCCAAAGGATCCGCGCCATGGGGCTTCACGACCTGCCGCTCGACCGCAGACAGTTCTCACCGCCGCCGCCATGACCGCCGGAGCCCTGGCGCTGCCCGGTCTCTGCGCCGGCAGGGCGTCCGCCGCCGTGCCGACCCAGGTCACGCTCCCCGACCGGGGCATCCGCCTCCCGCGCCGACCAGGTCATCGTCCACGAGCTGCTGCCCGCCACCGGCCGCACCGTCGACACCACCCTCAGCGTCAACACCGCCCTCGACGGCGTCCCCACCAGCGTCACCTTCTCCACCACCGCGACGGTGAGCAACGGCGAGGGCTGTCTCACCCTGCGCGGCACCTACCCCTCCGGCGGCGCCTACGGCTACGAGGGTGCCACCCGCGTCGTCGCCACTGGCACCGGCTCCTCCGTCACCGTCAGCGGGCAGACCCTCGTGGTCGCCAAGGCCACCAAAGTGCTGCTGCTCACCAAGCTCGGCCGGTACGAGAACGCCACCGACTGGAACTCCCAGCCCCTGCAGACCGCCTTGGCCGGCCTGACCGCCGACTACGCCACCCTGCTCGCCCGGCACACCCCCCTGCACCAGGCGATGTACGACCGCTCCAGCATCGACCTGAACGTCTCCGCCGCCGACCGACAGCTGTCCACCAGCGAGCTCATCGCACGGCAGAACAGCAACACCTCCGCCATCGACATCGCACTGCTGGAACGGATGTACGACTCGGGCCGGTACTTCTTCGTCAGCTCCAGCGGCGTCCTGCCACCGCGCCTGACCGGCATCTGGAACGACTCCTGGGCGTATGACCTCACCACCGACGCCAACGTCAACTTCCAGGTCGCGGGCGGCAACATCCTCGACCTCACCGACGCCATGCAGGGCTACTTCGATCTCGTCCTGGGCCAGTTGGCCGACTGGCGGACCAACGCCACGAACAGCGGGATGTGCGTGAACGCCCAGAACGGCTACACGGCCGACGGCACCCCGCTCAGCCAGTGGCCGCCCGACACCGGCAGCAACCAGGAGTGGCAGATCGTCGCCCTGTGAGCCACCGGGGCGCCGCCGCCGCTCCGCCCTCGGCCACCTCGCGCCAGCCGAGTACGAACAGCAATTCTGCGGGGTCAGGCGCCGATCATGTTGAAGCCGCCGTCTGCGTTGAGGTAGGCGCCGGTCATGTGGGCGGCGTCGTCGGTGGCGAGGAAGAGGGCGGTGCCCGCGAGTTCGGCGGGGCCCGGGATGCGGCCCATCGGGGTCTTGGCGATCATGTCCTCGCGGCGGCCGGACTTCCAGTCCGCACGGCTGAGGAGCATCTCGGTCTCGATGAAACCGGGGGCGAAGGTGTTGACCCGCACGGCGGGGGCGAACGCCTGGGCGTAGGACTTGGTGATGCCGAGGATGCCGTACTTCGCGGCGGCGTACTGCGGAGCGCGGGCGCTGCCACGCACGATCACGGTGGAGCCGATGTTGACGATCGCGCCGTGGCCCTGCTCCAGCATCCGGGAGCCGAACTCGTGGACGCACAGCATCGTTCCCTTGATGTCCACCGCGAGGACGTGGTCGATGGACTCCTCGGTCACATCCCGCCAGGACATCTGGTCGCCCGCCACGTCACCGACGTTGTTGACCAGCACGTCCAGGCCGCCGAAACGGCTGAACACCTCCTCGGCCATGCGGATGACGTCGGCATGGACGGCGATGTCGGCCCGCACCGTGAATGCCTCACCGCCGACCTCCCTGATCCGGGCGGCCGTCTTCTCGGCTCCGGCCGCGGAGCTGCGGTAGTGGACGGCGACCCGGGCGCCCTCCTGGGCGGCGCGTACGGCGATCTCGGCGCCGTAGCCGGTGCCGGCGCCGGTGACCAGGACGGTGCGGCCTTCGAAGCGGCGGGGAATGCGCTGCTCTGTCATGGGACGTCCCTTCAGAGGTGTGCGGCCGTGAAGCGCTGGCGGATCTCACCGATGCCCTCGATGCGGCTGACGAGTTCGTCGCCCTCGGTGAGATACCGGGGTGGATCCATCCGGTTGCCGACCCCGGCCGGGGTGCCGGTGAAGACCAGGTCGCCCGGGAACAGCTGCACTACGGCCGACAGGCGGGCGACGAGCTCCGGCACCGGGAAGATCATGGACTTGGTGCGGTCGTGCTGGACGATCTCGCTGTTGAGCAACCCGGTGATCTCCAGATCGTCGGGGTCCGCGAACTCGTCCGGTGTGACGAGGACCGGCCCGGTCGGCCCGAAGCCGGGAAAGGATTTTCCGAAGCTGAACTGTGCTGGCTTTCCTCGGAGTTGGGCGACACGCTCGGACAGGTCCTGTCCGATGGTGAGCCCGGCGACCGTTTCCCAGGCACGGTGGACGGGCACGCGGTGGGCAGGCACGCCGATCACCGCGACCAGCTCGACCTCCCAGTCCACCTTGCCGGCAGGAAGCTCGACCGTGGTCCGCGGGCCCGTGATGCAGCTCGGGAACTTGGTGAACACCAGCGGTTCTTCGGGCGGGGTGAATCCGGCCTCGGCGGCGTGCGGGGGATAGTTGAGGGCGAGAGCGAAGACCTGCCGGGGCCGGGGCACCGGAGCCTGGAGAGCCGCCGGGGCCACCTCGATGTCGTACGCCTCGTCAGCCAGACCGGTGGCCCAGTCGCGGCAGGATCGCCACTGCTCCAGCAGGGCCATCGGGTCGGTCGACAGTCGTCCCTGCGAGGCCCGGCCGACATCCGCGGCCCGGTCACCGCGGACCACGACGGCCCGGCCGTCGATGACGCCGAGTCTCACCAGTCCACCTTCTTCGGTACAGCCGTGCCGTGCCCCTGCTCCCAGCTGATGATGGGGTTGCGCAGGACGCCGAGGCGTTCGACCTCGGCCTCGACGACGTCACCCGGCTTGAGGTACATGTCGGGGTCGCCGCTGAAGCCGGCGACGCCCTGCACGGTGCCGGTGGTGATCAGGTCGCCGGCGCTGTAGCCCTGCGGGGAGTGGTAGGCGACCAGGTGCGG